>JASHQD010000150.1 GCA_030037755.1 Terriglobia bacterium | reverse complement strand
ATGGAAAAACCACGACCACGTCGCTGATCGGGCGGATGCTTGAGTCTTCGGGGATTCGCACGATGGTGGGCGGCAACATCGGCGTGCCGCTGACTTCGATGGTGGACGGGACCACGGACGACAGTGCTGTCGTGGTGGAGCTCAGCAGCTTTCAACTGGAAGGCACAGAATCTCTTCATCCCCGCGTGGCGGTGATTTTGAATATTACGCCCAATCATCTCGACCGTCACCCGTCGCTCGATGCGTACGTCGAGGCCAAGGCCCGCATTCTTCGCAACCAGACAGCCGACGATTATGCAGTTCTCAACGCGGACGACCCGGTGGTCATGAGCCTCGCGGACCGCGTCCATGCCCAGAAGGTCCTCTTCAGCCGCACTCAGGATCTTCCCGAAGGCCTGTTGATTTCAGAGGGCAAGGTGGTCTACCGGGTGGCGCATCTCGAGCGCGAGCTGTTCTCGCCGCGGGATGTGCGCCTGCGCGGCCTTTTCAACCTGGAGAATGTTCTTGCCGCGAGCGCCGCAGCCTGCGTGCTCGGCGCGGACTTCGATGTGCTCGGCAAAGCCGTCCGCGAGTTTCGGGGTGTGGAGCATCGGCTTGAACCCGTGGGCGAAGTCATGGGCGTCGAATTCTACAATGACTCGAAGGCAACCAGCGTGGACGCCACAGTGAAGGCTCTCGGAGCTTTTGACCGGGGCGTCCACTTGATCCTGGGGGGTACGGACAAGGGCGCACCTTATGCACCGATTGTCCCGCTGCTCAAGGGCCGGGTTCGAGAGGTCCTGCTGATCGGTGCCGCCGCCGGACGCATCGCGTCAGAGCTGGCCGGGTCTGTGGATCTGGTGCAGGCTGGAGACCTCGAGAGCGCTACGCGCCAAGCCTTCCAGAACGCGCACGCCGGGGACGTGATTTTGCTTTCCCCAGCCTGCGCGAGCTACGACCAGTTTCAGGACTTTGAACATCGCGGCCGCGCATTCAAATCGCTGGTTGAGACTCTTGCGCGGGAAGGCGAGACGGCGCGTGCCAGCCGCTCACGCGCAGCATTGCAGAGTATGGCACCGAAGCCTCAACGGACCGCAGAGCTGCAAGCGGGCCGGCCCGTCCAGAGAGAACAACCTGCGAAGCCACCCGAGGCGGCGATCCACCGAGCGCCGGCGCCTGCATCCCAGCCTGCCTCTGTTGAACCTGCCGCCACGGGCGTAACCGGGAAGGCGGGGAGCGCGGATGAGCCACTCGCGGAAGCCGATTCGCGCCCGTCAGTGACCGGCGCCGCGATTGAACCAGTGAGCGCAACTGCAGCTCCAATTCCTGAAGCAGCCAAAGAGGAGACCTCCGAGCAGATTCTGCTCGGTCCGGCGATCCGGGAATCGGACACCACAGGTGCGTCGAGTTCCACCGCCGGATCAAGGCCTGAAGTGGCCGCGGAGCCTGCGGTCGTCGCCCGCGAAGCCCGATCCGCCAGCGAGAAGCCGGCAGCTGCGCCAAAGCGCGATGTCGCGCGACTCGAAAAACCGGTGCCGGACGAGGCGCGCCGGTCGAAGCCGAGCGCGAGCGAGCGGATTTACGTTTACGAAACCGATGCTGAGGACCGGCCGCCGCTTGATCTACCTGAGGTTCCTTTAGAGGATGTTGAGCTTGTGCACGACGCAGAGCACCGCGGCAGCCCGGACTTTGATTCAACGGAGTTACGTGCGTCGTCCGGAGAGCCACTGATTTTCGAGATCACCTCGGCCGCAGTGGGATCTCCCAATAGCGCGCCGGCCGAACGCGCCGGCAGCCGCGGCCGAAGGAAACGATCAATCACCGAGGAGAATACGGGGCCTGGAACGGGCGGAACTCAGGACCGTTTTCCCGGGGTATAGCTGCTGCTAAAAGTGGGTTCGAGCGACTGGATTCATTAAATGTCCCGCAAGCTCCAATCCGATAAGATCCTCTTCGGCGTCGTTGTAGGCCTGGTCCTGTTCGGACTCTTGATGGTCTACAGCGCCAGCGCGGAAATGGGCGCCGAAGGCAAACACCACGACAGCTACTATTTCATTGTGCGGCAACTCGCTTCGGCCGTAATTGGCCTGGTGTGCATGGCGAGGCTGATGAGCTTCGATTACCGCCGTCTGCGAAATCCCCTGCTGGTTTTCCCTGCGGTGGGTTTGCAACTGATCTTGTTGCTCGCCGCGCTGCTGTCACCGCCCCTCCACAATGCGCATCGCTGGGTGCATGTGCAGTCGTTCAGTATCGAGCCCTCTGAGATTTCGAAGCTTGTCCTCGTCTTGTTTCTGGCGTATTTTCTCGATCTTCGCAAGGGTGAAGTCAACGACCTTGCTCATACGGTGGCGCCCCTCGGCTTACTGGTTGGGTTGACCGTCGCATTGGTGCTCAAGCAACCTGATTTCGGCACTGCGCTGGCGATTCTATTCGTCGTGCTGGCGATGCTCTTCAGCTCCGGAACCCGTCTCTCCTACTTCGGTCTGCCGGCAGTGGCTGCGCTGCCGCTGTTCTACTTCTTTGTATATCGGGTACCCTGGCGCTGGAGCCGCATTCAGGTGTTCCTTGATCCGACCCTCGACCCGCTGGGGAAAGGCTATCAGCCGCTGCAGGCCAAGATAGCGGTGGCGACCGGTGGAATCACCGGCGTCGGGTTGATGGAAGGCAGGGAAAAGCTCTTCTGGCTCCCGGACGGCCACAGCGATTACATCTTCGGTGTGATTTCGGAAGAACTGGGATTCGTGGGCGCCTTCCTCCTCGTGGTCTTGTTCGCCATTATTCTGTGGCGAGGACTCCGCGCGGCGTCGCGTTGCAAAGACAATTTCGGGCGTCTGCTGGCGATCGGATTTACGGCGCTGATTGTAGGCCAGGCCCTGGTGAACATGAGTGTGGTGCTCAGTCTCCTGCCGGCGAAAGGTCTCCCTCTGCCGCTGGTGAGCTGCGGAGGAACAGCGCTCGTTATCGACTTGCTCGCCGTCGGCGTGCTTCTGAACATCTCCCAGCGTGCCACCTGAGGCATCGCGTAGCGGCGCAAAAGACGGGAGGCGGCGAGCAGCAGCACCAGGAACGTCGCGGAGCGGGCTTTGAATGACGTGCGTGAGAGTGCGCAAAGCGCGTCGCAGTCTGGCGGCACGACGCCGCCGTCTTCGCGCCTGGCCGGCTCCCAAAGCGGGATCGAGCGGCAGCACGCCGAGGCCCTTGCGGCGCTGCGCGTCCTGGTGGCAGCCGGTGGAACGGGTGGACATGTCTTTCCGGCGCTGGCGGTGGCCGAAGAGATCGCGAGGCGGCGGACAGCATCCGGAGTGAGCTTTCAGTTTCTTGGAACCACGCGCGGACTGGAATCGCGGCTCATCGAGAATGCCGGATTCCCGTACCGTGCAATCCGCGCCGCGGGACTGAAAGGAATTCGAGGGTGGCGCAGGATTGGAAACGCTGCGGTCCTGCCCCGTACCTTCTGGGATTCGCTCGGTGTTCTGCGCGGATTCCGTCCAGACGTCGTAATCGGGATGGGCGGGTATGTGGCGGGTCCGGTGTTGCTTGAGGCTGCTTTGCTGCGCATTCCAACCGTGCTCATCGAGCCGAACGCTTCACCCGGATTTACAAACCGCGTTCTCGCGAACGTGGTCACCCGGGCGGCGATCGGATTTGAGGAGACCGCCAGGTCTTTCGGCGCGAAGGCCCGTCTGACGGGGTTGCCGGTGCGGCAGGCCTTCTTCGAAATTCCACGGCGCGAGCATGGCGCCCCATTCACGATTCTGGTCTTTGGCGGCAGCCAGGGATCGCTGGCTCTCAACCGGTGCGTGGTTGAGAGCCTGCCGCTGGTAGCGGGACGGCCGTGGCGCTTCATCCATCAGACGGGGGAGCGCGACGAGAGTCTGGTCGCAGAGGCGTATCGGCGGGCGGGCGCTGCGGGCGATGTTCGAGCCTTTATCGACGATATGCCGGTCACGTTTGCCCGTGCCGATCTCGTGATCTGCCGGGCCGGTGCCAGCACGGTCGGCGAACTGATGGCAGCGGGAAAGGCTTCGGTGCTGGTTCCGTTTCCCGGCGCCGCCGACCAGCATCAGCTTGAAAACGCCCTGGCGCTCGAACGCGCCGGAGCAGCGCGGGTCATCCAACAGGCCGATCTGACTGCGGCGCGGCTGGTTTCCGAAATCGACGCGTTGCTGGCTGATCCGGAGCGCTTACCGGCGATGGAGGCTGCGGCACGCAAGCTCGCCAGGTCGGACGCAGCGGCCGAGATTGCGAGTCTGGTGGAAGAGGTCGCTGGGAAATAGGGTGCTGGGGTCACTTGGAGCGCGGACGTCCTGCCCGCCACCCGGCACCGCGCCCTGCGGCTGTAATTGAAAGCGGGCACGATGCCCGCGCTCCAAATGAGGGGGATGGGAACCGCCCTGGGAGTTTCTGCACGATGCTCGGTAAGATTCGTAAAGTTCATTTCGTTGGGATCGGCGGCATTGGCATGAGCGGGATCGCCGAGGTTCTGCTGAACCTTGGCTTCACGGTTTCGGGCTCCGACGTGAAGCTCACTCCGGTCACGGAGCGCCTGGCGCTGCTCGGCGCGCGTGTCCACGAAGGCCATGCGGCGGGAAACGTCTGGAATGCGCAGGTGGTGGTGACGTCCTCGGCGGTGCGGCCTGACAATCCCGAGGTTCTGGAAGCGCGGCGATTGGAAATCCCGGTGATTCCTCGCGCCGAAATGCTTGCCGAGTTGATGCGGATGAAGTTCAGCGTCGCCGTGGCGGGCGCTCATGGCAAGACGACCACAACTTCGATGATTGCGCTGATGCTCGCGCAGGCCGGGCTCGATCCGACAGCGGTCATTGGCGGGCGGCTCGACGCTTTCGGCTCCAGCGCGCGCCTGGGTAAGGGCGATCTGATGGTCGTCGAGGCCGACGAGAGCGACCGGTCTTTTCTTCATCTGCTGCCCTCGATTGCCGTGGTAACGAACATCGATCGCGAGCACCTTGAGCACTACCGCGATCTCGACGAGATCGCCGCGGCTTTCCTGGCGTTCATGAATCGCGTGCCTTTTTACGGCGCGGTGATCGTCTGCGCCGACCAGCCCTGGCGGGAACGCTTTGACGCGATCCGGCCGCAACTCCAGCGCCGCGTCTGCACGTACGGAATCGATCCGGGCGCGGACGTGCGCGCGTCATCGGTGGAGATTTCGCCGTCGGGGTCGGAATTCGAGGTTGTGGTAAAGGAGCGCGTGCTGACCGGAATTCGCCTGGCCGTGCCGGGACGGCACAACGTTCAGAACGCGCTGGCCGCGGTGGCGGTAGGCTTGGAGCTGGACCTGACCGCGAACGAGATCCGCGTGGGCCTCGAGCAGTTCCGCGGCGCGGACCGCCGCTTCCAGATCAAAGCCGATGTGGGAGGGATAACCGTCGTCGATGACTACGGGCACCATCCGGCGGAGATCCGCGCAACGCTGGCGGCCGCGCGCGATCGCGGCGCGGCCCGGATTTGGGTGGTGTTTCAACCTCATCGCTACACGCGCACCAAGTTCCTTATGGACGACTTCGCATATGCATTTGAGGGCGCTGAGCGAGTTGATGTGCTGGACATCTATCCGGCGAGCGAGCCGCCGATACCCGGTGTGACCTCCGAGCGCCTCGTCGAGAGGATGCACGAACTCGGCCTCGATCGAGCCCGCTATGCGCCCTCCGAGAGCAATCTCGAGAGTGAATTGCTGGCTGCGCTCAGGCCCGGAGATCTGGTGCTGACGATTGGAGCGGGCAGCGTTTGGAAAGTCGGTGAGGCGCTGGCGCGAGCGTTGACCGAGAGCAAAGAACGGGAGGCGCTGCGAGCCAGGGCGCGCACCGAGGCCTGAAGCGCTCCATATATGACGGAGAATCATGGCGCACGATCCTGTGGGACACGATGACGCGCTGCTCGAGGGCGACTCGGTATACCGCCGCCGCTCGAAGACGCTCACGGTATCCCGCCGCAATTCGGGATGGCGAGTGCGGCGCATCGCGCGCGTGCTGGCGTGGACGTCGATAACGGCGCTGCCGGCGGCTGCCCTCCTGGGCTTCGCAGCGTGGTACGCCACGCGCGCTCCGGAATTCGCCCTGGTGGGCGCGGATTCGGTGATCCTGCGCGGCAACCACTACGTCCAGCCTGCGGACGTGGCCAACGCGCTGGGAGTCGGCGCGCAGCCGAACATCTTTCGCATCTCGCTCGGGCAGGCCCGTTCCGATATCGAGTCCATCCCGTGGGTGCGATCTGCAACGCTGCGGCGCGTTTATCCCAACCGCCTGCTGGTCGAGATTACCGAGCGCAAGCCGGTCGCTTATGTGAATCTCCAGGGCGCGCTTGAGCTTGTGGACGTCGAAGGCGTGATTCTGGACAAGCCGGTTCAGGGGTCTTTCGATTTTCCGGTGATTACGGGCATCGATCTCGAGATGTCCGCCGCTGACCGCAAAGCTCGTCTTGCCCTTTTTAATCGATTCGCGCAAGAATTGAATGCGCAGGTTCTGGGAGCGGGCTGGCTGGTTTCCGAGGTCGATCTTAGCGACGATGAGGACCTCGTCGCCGTTCTGGCTCAAGGCCGGCAGACGATAAAGGTCCACTTCGGCAACCAGGATTTCGGCGAGCGCTTCCGGACGCTGGTGGCGTTACTGCCCGAGGTTCAGAAGACAACTCCGGACATCGACTCCGTGGACGTCCGATATCGCGGACAGTTGGTGGTCAATCCCAGGGAGTCAGCCACGACTCAACCGGCAACTCAGGCCGCCCGGCGCTGAGAGGCAGTGACCTGCCGGGTTGCGCGTGCTTCTGACGTCCCGATCGCACTCTCTCAAGTTCATGGCGCGCAAACTCCCATACGTTGCGGCTCTCGACTTAGGCGACAGCAAGACTTGCGTCGTGGTCTGCCGGCCTGATGACCGCAACAAGCTGCATCTGGTGGGCGTCGGTGTGGCGGAATCGCGAGGATGGCGCCGCGGCGCCATCAATGACTTCGATTCCGCGGTGCTCGCCATCAAGAAGGCCGTGGAGGCGGCGGAAGACGCGGCGGGGTTTTCGATCGATACTGCCTACATCGGCGTGGGCGGACTCGACTTGAAAGGCGTCAATTCCACGGGCGCAATCAGTCTGGGAACTCACGGACGCCAGGTGGCGGCCGACGATATCCGCAAAGTTTTCGAGGTGGCCCAGAATATCGCGTTGCCGCCTGACCGGCGCCTGCTGCACGCCGAACGCCAGGAGTATCTGCTGGACTCGCAGGACGGCATCCGCAATCCGATCGGCATGGTGGGAACGCGGCTCGAGGTCAACGTCCACCTGGTGACGGCGTCGTCGCTCGCGCACGAGAACCTGATCACGGCCGTGAATCGCGCGGGTATCGAAGTGAAGGATACGGTTCTCGAGCCGCTGGCGGCGGCGGAAGCGTGTCTTGCCGCGGACGAGCGCGAGCTGGGAGTCGGACTCCTCGATATCGGGCGCGGCTCATCGGAGTTCGTGATCTACCACGACGGCAGCCTGCGGCACACGGCCGCCATCCCGGTGGGCGGAGAGTTTTTCACCAACGATGTCGCGGTCGGATTGCGAACGCCCGTGCCCGAGGCCGAGCGCCTGAAGCTCTCGTGGACGGACAGCAAATCGAGCGAGTCGGAGGATAGTTTCGAAGTGCCCAGCGTCGGTGGACGCCCTCCGCGCGTGGTGAACACGGCCATGTTGGGCGAAATCCTGGAGCCTCGCGAAGAGGAACTCGTAGAGCTCACGCAGGCCGAGCTGGGCCGCGCCCGCCTGGATCGCGGGCTCGGTGCGGGTCTGGTTCTGGTGGGAGGCGGCGCGAAGCTGGCGGGGCTTGCGGCAATGGCGGAGCGGACCCTGGAGATGCCGGTCCGGTTGGGTCAGCCATCAGGAATCGAAGACGTTGACGAAGTGCTCCTCGACCCCGCATACGCCACGGTGGTGGGCCTGGTTCTCTACGGCAATCGGCAGCGCGCACTCGAGGGATCGCGTCAGCCGGGGTGGCGGGACCGCTGGAAAGGTTTTTTCGGCGGCGAGAAGACGAATTGAGGGGCCGGTAGCGGCGGTGTCCTCACCGCCGGACGTGGATTCGACGATGGGGTGACAAGGATCACGAAAGAGAGCGTCGCGCCGGGCAAGGGGACCGGCGCTGACGGCTTTGAATCTGGGGCCCCTGAGGAGGAATAATGGCTGAGCTGGAAGATGAGGGTGGACTGCGATTGGACTTCTCCGACGAAAACATCCACGGCGCGAAGCTTAAAGTGATTGGTGTGGGCGGCGGCGGTGGCAACGCCGTCAATCGCATGATCGCGGCGCATCTCGAAGGCGTGGAGTTCATGGTGGCCAACACCGATCTCCAGGCGTTGAGCGTCTCGCAGGCGCCCTTGAAGATTCAACTCGGGGCGAAGCTGACCAAGGGGCTGGGTGCGGGGGCGAATCCCGACGTCGGGCGCCGCGCCGCCCTGGAGGACACCGAGAAGATCATCGAGGCGCTCGAGGGCGCAGACATGGTCTTCATCACCGCCGGACTTGGCGGCGGGACGGGCACCGGCGGCGCTCCCATCGTGGCCGGCCTGGCGCGTGAACTTGGCGCCCTGACCGTCGCCGTGGTCACCAAGCCGTTTGCATTCGAGGGCAAGCGCCGCATGATGCAGGCCGAGCAGGGACTGAGCGAGCTCAGCGAGCACGTCGACACGGTGATTTGCATTCCCAACGAACGGCTGATGCAGTTCGTCGATAAAGGCACCAGCTTTTTCGAGGCATTTCGCATCGCCGACGACATCCTGCGCCAGGGCGTGCAGGGTATCTCAGACATCATCACCATTACCGGCATCATCAACCGCGACTTCGCCGACATCAAGACGATTATGGAAGGCATGGGTTATGCTGTGATGGGGACGGCCACGGCCAGCGGTGACGGGCGTGCTGTCCTGGCTACGCGCCAGGCGATCGAGAGTCCTTTGCTCGAGGATGCCTCCATCAACGGCGCTCAGGGAATCCTGCTGAACCTGACGGGCTCGAGCCATCTCACGCTGCACGAAGTGCACGAAGCCTCGACCATCGTCCAGCAGGCAGCCGCCGAAAATGCCAACATCATCTTCGGCGCCGTACTCGATGAGTCCATGGGCGATGCCGTCAAGGTCACCGTGATCGCCACCGGCATCAAGAGCGAGAAGATGGGGCTCTCGCGACCGCCCGCCATCACCATGGCGGCCAAGAACGTCCAGCAGAGCCTGCGCAACGCGGTGCAGAAGCGCGAAAAGCCCGTCGTGCCTGCGGAGGCGCCGCCGCCTCCACCTCCGGTGGAAGCCATACCGGAAGCGCCTGCTGATGACTTGGAGATCCCGGCTTATCTGCGCCGGCGCAAGGCGGAGGGACTCTAGGGAGCTTTGCTCTTCAGTTGACAGAGCGGCGGCGTGTCTTTATAGTCCTGTAGCTTGCCTTTTGTGGTGCGCTATGAAGCGAGGACTGATTTTTCTGGCTGCATGGGCTTTGACAGCGGTTCTGGCCGGCGCGCAGAAGCCCGTGATCGCCCAGGCAAGCTTGAAAGTCGGCCGGCAGGCGCCCGGCTTCACGCCGCTCAGCGACATGAATCGTGATGTGATGATCCAGTACGGAAACTTGGAGTGGGCGCGGCGCGCAACGTTGGTGATCGATAAGCAGGGGGCAATTCAGCATATCGATGAGGGACGCGACCCGGTGGATCCCAACACCGGCGTGACGTTCTGCACGACGATGGACTCGAAGGCCAAGTCGTAGGAGTGTGAGGCTGGGATCGAACTGAATCCTATGTGTGCTGACGCGAGCGTGGTCGAAGTGGTCTACGAGAGCGACTTGAAAAACGTGGAAGCCGCTGAAGAAGTGGTGCAGCGCGTTCTGGCCAGCCTCAACTTCGACGAGGAGGAACAGCACAAGGTCGGCATGGCCGTGCACGAGTCGATGATCAACGCCATCTGGCACGGCAACCGCAGCGATCCCGCCAAGCGCGTCTGGCTGCGTTTTTTCATTTACGACGACCGGCTGGAGATCAAGATTCGCGACCAGGGTGCCGGCTTTGACGTCAGCAGCGTTCCACATCCGCTGGAGCCGGACAATCTGCTGAAGATATCCGGCCGCGGCATTTTTTTGATCCGCTCGTTCATGGATGACTTCCAGGTGAAGAATCTCCCCGGCGAGGGAACCGAAGTCACTCTGGTCAAGCGGAGAATTCCCGCTACGGAGATAAATCAAGGAGGATTCCACCGTGAGCATGAAGGCCACAATACGCCAGGTTAACGCTGTCACCGTCGTGGACCTGAGCGGAAGGATTACGCTGGGCGAAGGCTGCACCCAGTTGCGCGAGTTGATTCGCGACTTGCTGAGCAAGGGCCATAACAAGCTGCTTCTGAACCTGGCCGACGTTACTTACATCGACAGCTCGGGAATCGGCGAGCTGGTCAGCGGTTTCACGGCCGTTTCCAATCAGGGCGGTCAATTGAAGCTGTTGAACCTGACCAAGAAGGTTCACGACCTTCTGCAGATCACCAAGCTGCTCACCGTTTTTGATGTTAGCGACGACGAGGCGAAGGCTGTGGCCAGCTTTGATAAAGTCGCGAGCGCCTGACCTGGGTGGTCGATTTCGCCCTCTACACCCTGCCTTGTTACGAAGTCCGCCGGCGTCCCCGATGGCCCGCGACGCCGGCGGTACCTCGTCTCTTATACCTTGAAACAGGCGCCCGTGGCACCGGACAACGTTGGCAGGTCCTGGAGCGTTCGTGGCACAATTGAATCCGGGAGGCGCGCAGGCAAGTCAAACTACTTGCGGGAGAGCCTGCCCGCGTCGTGATTCAGGAGGCCAGAATCCAATCCCGAGCGCCGAAAATACTCGTTCGCCTACTGAAGTGGACGGGCATCGCCGTAGGCGTGTTGTTGGTGCTCGCGGCCGCGGGCGCCGCCTATCTGCGCTGGTTTTCGCCCCTCGACCAGGCCTGGGTCGTCAAGGCTCTCGCCACCCGCTACGAATGCGACGTGCAGCTGAAGAGCTTTCACTCCTCGCTTTTCCCCATGGTGAGATTGACCGGCGAAGGACTCGTGCTCCGGCGCCGTGACACTCCGGACCTGCCACCGTTGGCCTCCGTCGATAAATTCTCCGTTACCGCCTACTGGATCGAGTTGTTGAGGCATCCCGCCCACTTCGGCGATGTCCGTCTTGAGGGGTTCACTCTGAACGTACCGCCGCGCCGGACCTCCGATTCCGCCAGCGGCAGTGCGGCGCCGGCTGCGTCCCAGAAGGGGAAATCCGCGAAGGTCGCGTTCGTCCTGGACCATCTGATCGCGAACGGATCGACCATCAACATCATCTCTTCGCAATCCGGCAAGCTTCCCACCGTGCTTCAGGTCAAGAAGCTGCGGATGCAGTCGGCGGGCGTGGGACCGCCGATGCGGTTTGAGGCCACGGTGATCAATCCGCATCCCGTCGGGCTCATCGAGACGAGCGGCGATTTCGGGCCGTGGAACGTCGATGATCCGGCGCAGACGGCTCTGCGGGGAAAATACACATTCCGCAACGCCGATCTCTCCACCATTCGGGGTCTCAAGGGTATTCTTCGCTCCGAGGGGACTTACGACGGCGTGCTGAGCGGCATCGACGTGCACGGCGTGACGGACACGCCGGATTTCGCCTTGACGATGAGTGGCACGCCCGTTCACTTGCGGACCAAATTCGAGGCTCTGGTCGACGGTGTGAATGGCGATACGTCCCTGCAGCCGGTCGTAGCTCAGTTGCTTTCGTCGACGTTCGTGGCTCGGGGCAGCGTGGTCAAACGAACCGGCGACCTGCACGGCAGGAATGTCTATCTTGATATCACCGCGCAGCCCGCAAGTCTGCAGGACGTTCTGCGCCTAGTCCAAAAATCCGGAAATCCCTCCATGACCGGCAACGTGCGGATTCAGGCCAAGCTCGACGTGCCGCCGGGCGAAGAAGACGTGGTCCGCCGGCTCAAGCTCGACGGCGACTTCAATATCGACTCGGCCCAATTCACCAATCCGGACACTGAGGCCAAGATTCGAACCATCAGCCGCATCGGCCTCGGCAAACACAGTGAAGACGAGGTAACCAGCGCGCCTTTGAACATGAGCGGGCACATCGTGCTCGCGGACGGCAAGGCAAAATTCTCGCGGCTCGCGTTTAGCGTGCCCGGGGCCGATATCAAGCTGCAAGGCACGTACGGACTGGACGACGAGTCTCTGGATTTTGAGGGCACCGCCAGCATGCAAGCCTCCGTCTCGCAGATGACGACCGGCGTCAAGTCGATCCTCTTGCACGCCCTCGACCCGCTGCTTTCGAAGGACGGGAAGGGGACTGTTGTGCCGATTCAGATTACGGGCACGCGCGCCAGCCCCACCTTCCATGTCGAGATCGGGAAAATCCTCCACCGAATCCATTAGCGATTGAGAGATTGGGCCAGTGCTTCATTGAGTCAACTGTGATCGGCGCTGATTATCGGCCTCTATCGAAAGAATCGATTAGCCACCTGATAAATACTTGATGTACGGTTTTACAATACCGGCTCATGTTATGCCGCCAGAGGTGGTTATGGACGCCGTGCGTTGCGTCTTGCTGGTTCACAACGAAGCCGATGCGTTTGGCGGGCTCGAAGAGATGCTCCGCGATCAGCAGGTTCGAACCCATCACGCGCATCACTGCGCCGAGGCGCGATGCATCTTAAGCGAAACAAGAACTCTTGATGTCGTGCTTACGGCCGCCAAGTTGGCGGATGGCACCTGGGAGGACGTGATCCGGCTGGTGCGCAAGACGGCCAGGCACCTGCCGGTCATCGTGATGTCCCGCGTGGTGAGCATGCGGCTATATCTCGACACGCAGGACGGCGGCGCGGCCGATTTTATCGCGCCGCCCGTGCAGCCGCGTGATCTCGCGCACGTCCTCACATCAGCGGTGCATCGGAAGGTTCCGCGAAGAAGCTTACGCAGCACTCCCGAGCGCGCGATTTACCCCTAGCTCCACCCCAGCGTACGCGCCGGATTCAGAGCGGCGGCGTCGAATCTCGCGCGCCATTCAGCCGGGAAAAATCAAGGAAGACGCGACGCGACTTGGCCGCTGGTTGGGGGACTCATCCCGCTTCGCGGAGGCGAGCTACTGCGATTCGCCGTCATCGGTCTTCCTGACACGCTGACGCCGGACGCGGACGGCTACGGCTGCGAAAGCGTCCGCAAGGCTCTTGCCTCTAGCGAGCATGTTCTCGATTTCGCGGGGCTTGAACCCGGATTGCTTGACAATTTCTCCGAGCGCGTGAGCGAACTCTTGCAATTCCTCATCTGGCATCTCCCGCAGCCGGTGAAACAGCCGGTCATCCAGGTAACGAAAGCTCGTTGCGGAGCGCGTCATATCTCTGGTCAGGTGGGAATCAGGAGGCCTTGCCTCTCATCTCACCGGCCTTCCTGGAGCGGTCAAAGGACTGCACGGTGAGAATCGGGCAACCTCGGTGTAACCCTTGATGGCGAAGACCACGGAAGGCAATCCCTCAATATCGGCCACCCGCTGGCCTCGACGCTTGGCCTCCTCGATCTCGCCGCAGTACTCCTTGAACACCGGCCCCTCATCGTCCTCGATGAACACCCCGAATTCGCGGTGGTTTTCCATGCCCCAGCCTCCTTTGAGGTAGGCGGCTCCACTGCTGGTAATGTACGTTCGAGCGAAGCGCACCGCCCCGATCGATACAGAACTAAAGTAAATGGTCCGGCAGCCGCCTTCATCAGTTCAGTGATAACCGTCACAGGAATGATTCCCGGAGCGCTGGCGGTGCTTGTTGTCGGCGTGGCACGCGTTGGAGGACAGCCAACGGTTGACGCACCGTTGACGCATATTGCGCTGTGGGCCGGAGCGAATCTCGGTCGGCCCGGCGAGGGCGGGAGAGTGGGGAGACCTTCGGTCGCGCGCGTGTGGCGCGGTCAGGAGACCATGTCACAACAAGAGAAAGGCGAGCTTCCTAGGCTCTACATCTTCCTGGACTGGCGCAGACCTTGTGGGATCGGAATACTGTTGCGGCTCAGGCAAGCCTCACATGACCAGCCGGCGCGGAGCAGTCGACGGACTGAATGGGGAGAATCGGCCAACCTCCGTGTATCCCTCGATGGCAACCACCACGCAGGGCAAACCCTCGATGTCCGCGAGTTGCTGGCCCCGGCGCCTCGCCTCGTCCAGGTCGCCACAGTAACCCCTGAACATTGGCCGTTCGTCGTCCTCGATGAATAATCCGAACAGGTGACCGTTTTCCACTCTCCAGTGCCTCCTTACGAATGAGGCGCCCGCCGGGGTGTAGGGAGGGGCGGGCGCCCTGACACGAACAGCATGTCCCGTCGATACTCTGGTTCTCAGCGATAAGGCGTCAGTGACGAACATCACATGACAAGATTGACGAGCGTCACAGACGCGCGCGCGATGTCTCCCCATCATCCGGCACTAGACTGCGAATAAGCGCAGCATCCCAGCGACAGGCTGGGAGGGGGGCCGACTTAGCCCCTTCCTTCGTGACAGGCGATTGGTCGAGGTGAACCGCGCGATGAACTGAAAGACTGTTGCCCCGGTGAGATGGATCTGGGACCCCGGTCCAGGCTGCGAGAGTCGGCCCCAACCTTAGGCTTGCGATGATGACCTTTGAACGGTAGGATAGTCCACGATGAAAACGGTAGCGCTGAGCGCCCATTACGACGGAAAGAAGATCGAGCTGGACGAGCCCTACCCTTTGTCGCAGAACGCCCGGTTAGTTGTCATCGTACTTCCCCAGGACGACGAGCGCCACGATTGGTTGCGGCTGTCCGCCCAACAACTGGCGCGGGCCTACGGTGATGATGAGCCTGAATACACCGAGGCCGACCTCTGCAAATGAACGAAGGCGACATCGTCCTCGCTCCACTTCCTCAAGCCGATGGCCGCGTCAAGAATCGTCCCACCGTTCTGCTCCGCCGCCTCCCACCGTTCGGTGATTGGCTCGTCTGTGGGGTCAGCACTCAAGTCCAGCAGCGCGTTGCCGATTTTGACGAACTGATCGCGCCGGGCGACCCCGAATTCGAGAATACCGGCCTCAAGGCGGCGTCCATCATCCGTCTTGGATTCCTCGGCGTCTTGCCGGAAACGGACACGCTCGGCGTCATCGGCTCGATTTCACGCGAGCGACACCAGCGCCTTCTGGCCAACCTCTGCCGGCATTTGGCCGCCTAGCGAAGTGCCGCCTTCATATCTTTTAGGGCGCGTTTGCTGATTTGTCCTTGCCTGCGCTGGGTCGGCTCTCGGTCGAAGCCGGGACGTTTGCGGCCGGCTGGCCCTTCTGCTGTTCTTGCTGCTTCTGCTCCTCCTCAAGTTTCTGGTTGTGGGTCGGGCGGAAGGCTGAGTTCCTTCAGAAGATCATCTTCGTAGTATGCCTTGTCCCAGTTTTTGGCGGCTTGGAGCTGCTCAGTTGTGGGCCTCCGGCCTCCATCCTCCAGCACTGACCTGAAGTCTGCAAACGTCAGGTCGGTCGCAACCAGGAAGGCCCCACGGACATCAGCATCGCGCAGGCTGGCTCCGGTCAGGTTAGCCGCCATAAGGTCGGATAGTGCCAAGTTGTCCCAGCGAAGGTCGGCCCCAACGAGCTTGGCCGACGACAGTTCGGCCTTACTGAACTGGGCTCCGAACAGATTAGCTTTGGTCAGGTCGGCGGCGGGCAGATAACCACGGGCGAGGTAGGCCCCGGAAAGATTGCCCTGTCTCAAGTCAGCGTTTGTCAGATCGGCACCTTCTAGCCAAGCACCTTCCAGATTCGCTTTCGCAAGGAACGCGCCCCGCGCCTTAGCGTACCGGAGGTCGACGCCTTGAAGCTCGCTGCCCTTCACGACATCCAATTCGCTCTCATCCTTGCCCGTCCAGTTCGGAGGCTTTACAGACACATCCGCCTGGGTGAGATTGGCAAACGGTGAATAGTGAACCAGCGCCATGGCCCGCGGCACCCAACCCCAGCGTCCGGGTAGTCCGTCGCTCCACCACGGCTCCTGGCCCGGCGGGACACCTCGGATCGCTCCA
>JASHQD010000149.1 GCA_030037755.1 Terriglobia bacterium | reverse complement strand
GTAAACTCCTGGTGCGGATGCTTGCGGCCGCCCTGTGGCGGCACGTTGGCGACCGTTCCTTCCAGGATCTTCAGCAGCGCCTGCTGCACGCCTTCGCCCGACACGTCGCGCGTGATCGACGGATTCTCGTCTTTTTTGGAGATTTTATCGATCTCATCTATATAGATGATCCCCTGCTGCGCACGTTGCACGTCGTAGTTTGCGGCCTGCAGCAGCTTGAGGATGATGTTCTCCACATCCTCGCCCACGTAGCCCGCCTCGGTTAGGGTGGTGGCATCGACAATGGCGAACGGCACATCCAGCATGCGCGCCAGTGTCTGCGCCAGCAGCGTCTTGCCCGTACCGGTTGGCCCGATCAGGAGGATATTCGACTTGGTCAGTTCCACGTCAGCCCGCTGGCGGCTTAGCAGGATGCGCTTGTAATGGTTGTAAACGGCCACGGCCAGCTTCTTTTTGGCCTTATCCTGACCAACCACGTACTGTTCGAGGAAAACCTTTACGTCGGCGGGACGCGGAAGTGCCGTGGTCTGCAGCGGGACCGGACGTTCCGGCGTCTCCTCTTCGAGGATGCTGTTGCAGACCGCTACGCACTCGTCACAAATGTACGCCCGCGGGCGCTCGTCAGGAGAGGAAATAAGCCGACGGACGCTTTCCTGGCTTTTGTGGCAAAATGAACATCGCAAGAGTTCTTCCGGACCTGTCTTCTTCACCCAGGCTCTCCCCTAAGCCTTTATTCTACAGCCACTGGACCTGAACGAAATCGCTCGCCCTACAGTGCCCCTGTGTGTCTTTTTCATTCCGGCCGACATGTATATGCTCTCGCGATCATGGCCCGACTTGCTACCCCTGATCCATGAGCAAAGCAATGGCCACTCCTTGCGGCCACGCCAACCGTCTACTTGTGCTTGTAGACGATTTCATCCACCATGCCGTATTCCAGCGCCTGTTGCGCGCTCATCCAAAAGTCGCGCTCCACGTCGTGCTCGATCTTGGCCACAGCCTGCTTCGTGTGCTGGGCCAGGATCTCATTGATGCTGGCGCGCAGCCTGAGAATCTCTCGGGCATGGATATCGATGTCCGTAGCCTGTCCCGATACCCCGCCGATCCAGGGCTGATGAATCAGCACCCTGGCATTGGGCAGGGCAAACCGCTTTCCAGGCGCGCCCGAGCACAGCAGGACCGCGGCGATGCTGGCGGCCATTCCGATACACGTCGTGCAAACGTCCGGACGTATGAACTGCATGGTGTCATAAATCGCCATGCCGGCGGAGACGCTGCCCCCGGGCGAGTTGATATAGAGTTGGACGTCCTTTTCGGGGTCTTCGGCGGCAAGGTAGAGAAGCTGGGCTGTTACCAAGTTGGCCACATTATCATCAATCTGGGTACCGATAAAGATGATATTGTCGCGGAGCAGCCGCGAATAAATATCGTACGCGCGCTCGCCCCGGTTGGTCTGTTCGACCACCATAGGCACCAAGGTCATTTGCGGATCGCTCTGTTTCATCGGCGTTCGTCTTTCCCCCGGGGGCATCGATCCGGGGCTTGAGCGTATTAGGCCTTTGCGGGGTCCCCGCCCTCACCCGGTGCCGATACCGTCGTTGTAGTTGGCTGGTTGATTTTGGCGTTCCGGTAGATGAAGTCCAGAGCCTTCAGGTTTCTGCGACTAGACTCCAGTTTAGCCAGCTCACCGTCGCGTGTCAAGCGCGTCTTGAGCGCGGCCGGCGCCTCGCGCAGGCCTTCCGCCAAGTCGCGCAGGGTTTCATCGAGTTCCTCAGGCGTGACCGTGATGTTTTCTGCCGTCGCGACCGCGTCAAGCACCAGGGACTCGCGCACGTCCTTTTCGGCGTCGCTTCGGACCTCATCCCGCAAGGCCCGCCAGTCGATTTGCGCACTCTCGGGATCCACCCCTTGAGCCGCCAGGCTCTCGGCAAAGCGCTCCAGCCTCCGCCGCAACCGCTCCTCAACCAGCGCGTCGGGCAACGGGAAGTTGTAGCCGGTCACCAGTTTCTCGAGCAACGCCTGCCTGGCGGCGTTTTCGACGCTCTTCTGCTTCTGGGCCTCCAAATCCGCGCGCACCTTGTTCCGGAACTCCCCGAGACTCGCGAAATCACTCACGCTCTTGGCAAACTCGTCATCCGCAGGCGGGATCACCTTCTTTTTGATGCCCTGGACCTCAACTCGGTACCGCACGGTCTGGCCGGCCAGGCTCTTCCGCGGAAAATCGTCCCTGTACTCGACGTCGAATTCGCGAATATCGCCGGCACGGGCGCCCATCAGGTTTTCAGTGAATCCGGGCACCGTGCGCTCGCCGCCGAGCTGTATCAGGCCCTCCTTCGCCTCGACTGGCTCCGCGTCGGCATTCTCCACGTTCTGGCCGCGATAATTCACCATCACGTAATCACTCTCGGCCGCGGGCCGGTCCTCGACGACTTCGAAAGTCGCATTGCGTTGGCGCAGCGCGTCGATCGCCTGGTCTACGTCCGCATCGGAAACCGTTGCGGGTTGCAAATCCACCTCAACCCCTTTGTAATCCTTCAGCTCGAAATCCGGATAGACCTCGAAAGTCGCCTTCGCCCGGATTGGCTGTCCTTCCTCGAATTTGAGGTCCTCGAAATGCGGTTCGCCGGCGAGATGCAGTTTCTCATCCTTCAGTCGATCCTCGAAGTAGCGTGGCACCAGGGTTTGAACCAACTCGCCACGGATTTCCTCCTTGAAGCGCTTGCCGACAATCGCCTTGGGAGCCTTCCCTGGACGGAATCCGGGAATGCGAGCAACCCGCGCATACTGCGTGGTGATCTGCTCCGCTTCCCGAGCAATTGCCTCCGGAGGTACTTCGATGACTAGCTCTCGTTTGCAGGTCGGAGATTCCACACGTCCTCGGTTATCTCAGGAGAATCAGGGATGGGACAGGAGGGGAACAAGGAGTTCCTGACCACCAACGCCACAGTATAGCAGAAACTGCCTGTCAACGAGTCCGGTATAATCCCGATCAGTAAGATACGCTGTTGGGTTCGAGGTTGAAATGCCGGAATTACCCGAAGTCGAAACCGTCCGCCGCGGGCTTGAGGCGCGCGCTGCCGGACGCCACATTGTCGGCGTCGAGGTGCGCCACCCACAGGTGATCGCCGGCCCCGTCGAAGAGTTCGAGCAGAGCGTACGCGGCCGGATCGGACGTCTCGACCGCAAGGGTAAGGCGATCGCGGTCGAGCTGATTTCGCGCAACGGCGCCGCTCCGCACTATCTCCTGGTGCGGCTCGGCATGACCGGACAGGTCACCGTCGTGCCGGTCGAGTACCCGCTGGAGCCGCACACGCACGTCCGCCTGATTCTCGAGAACGGTGAGGAGATTCGCTACCGGGACATCCGCCGTTTCGGACGCTTGCGCTACTGCACGCAAGCCGAATTGGAAGAGATATTCTCCGCTCTCGGGCCTGACGCACCTGCGATGACCGATGCCGAGTTTATCGCGGCCCTGGCCGGACGCCGGACGCCGATCAAGAGCTGGCTGCTCAACCAGGGCAGACTGGCGGGCGTGGGCAATATCTACGCGGATGAAGCGCTGTTCGCGGCCCGCATTCACCCACTGACCCTGGCGGGCAGCATCAAGCCGGAAGCGGCTCGCAAGCTGCGTCGAGCCGTGGAACGAGTGCTCCGCAGCGCGATCGCCATGCAAGGAACCAGCCTGCGCGATTACATCGATATCGAAGGGCGCCCGGGACGGTTCCGCGTGAAGCTGAAGGTCTACCAGCGCAACGGTGAGCCGTGTCCCCGCTGCGGAGCCAAAATCCGGCGGCTCGTCCTCAGCGGACGCAGCAGCCATTACTGCCCCCGATGCCAGAAAAGGGCCCAGGGATCAGGGGCTAGGGGTTAGGGGCTAGGGCTCAGGGATCAAGAATCCAGGCTTTCGATGCCGAGTGGGAACTGTAGAGGGGCTAGGGGCCGGAGGCTAGGGCCGGGAAT
>JASHQD010000148.1 GCA_030037755.1 Terriglobia bacterium | reverse complement strand
AGGCTCCCGATCCCAAGCCAGATCCAGCCGTTGCCGAATACCCTCACGAACAGAGACGCGAGAGCCGCGGGAGAGAGCCTCGGGACCTCATCGATCTGCTTCATGCCTTTGCCAAGCAGAACGTTTCCGGTGGCAGCAAAAAAGACGATGGGGGCGAGCAGAGCGTAGGTCTTCCACTGCAGATTGCGGGCTGACATCATGTTGAGCGATTCGTAGGGGCTGGTTTGAAACCAGCCCCTACATGCCTAGGCCAGAATGTTCTCCGGAGGACGGCGGAATCGCGGGTGCCGCGACCACGGTGCGGTGAGACGGCGCCTTCCGCGCGTAGCGCCACCGCTCGGCGCGCAACTTCAGGAACTCCACACCTTCCTCGTACAATCGACGGCGCTCCGCCGCGTCCCAGATCCCCTTGCGGACGATTCGCCAGATCACGCGTGGGCGGAAGTAGTACGAATCGTAGAAGCGATTCACGGCCGCCATCATTTGCTGACGACTCAGGCCGGGGTATTCGAGATGGGGAAGCTGATGCCCGCCGGCGTCGGCGACGGCGTCGGACGTCATGAGTTTGTTTGTTTTGGCGTAGTCGTAGAGCTCAGTCCCGGGCAGCGCATGAGCGATTGAAACCTGGATCGTCTCGGTGTCGAGTTCCTTGGCGAATTCGATGGTGCGCTCGATGGTCTCGGGCGTCTCGCCGGGCAATCCAATGATGAAGTCGCCGTGAATCAGAATGCCCACTTTCTTGCAGTTCTTCGCGA
Source organism: Terriglobia bacterium (assembly GCA_030037755.1). Classification (GTDB taxonomy): domain Bacteria; phylum Acidobacteriota; class Terriglobia; order UBA7540; family UBA7540; genus Gp13-AA77. The sequence continues at coordinate 16,543 of JASHQD010000148.1, read as the reverse complement.
AGGCTCGGGCCTTCTCGATAGTGGTGCCCTTCTTGATATTCTTCAGAATCTGGGGATCACCCGACTCGAAGCCGACCACGAATTTGCGAGCGCCCGCATCGGCCATGGCTTTGAGCGTGTCGTAGTCGCTGTGAACCCGGCAGTTGCACGACCAGCGAAATCCGAGCGGCTTGAATTTCCGGCACAGTTCCAGCACGCGGTCCCGGCGGATATTGAATGTGTCGTCGTCAAAAAAGAACTCCTTGGCTTGAGGGAAGAGCTTCAGGGCCTGCTTCACTTCGGCGACGACGTTGTCGACGGACCGGACGCGCCAGGCGTGGCCGGAAAGCGTCTGCGGCCAGAGGCAGAATGTGCACAGTGCCGGACATCCGCGGCTGGTGTAAAACGACACGTAGGGATACTGCAAAAACGGCATGTTGTAGCGCTCGATCTCGAGGTCACGCTTGTAGACTTCAGTCGCAAACGGCAGGCGATCGAGTTCTTCGGTAGAAAGGGAAGCGCGCGCAGGGTTGTGGACGATGGTTCCGTCGCGCCGGAAGGTCACACCCGGAATTTCGGCGATCGGCCGGCCCTGGGCGAACTCCACCACGGCATGATCGAACTCGCCGCGCACCACGAAATCGATAGCGGCGCTGGCCGCGAGGCTCTCCGCAGGCTGCACTTGAACGGGCGGGCCCACAAAGGCTATCTTCAGGCCCGGCTTCGATTCCTTCACCTGTCGCGCCAGACGAATATCGCTGTCGAAACCGACCGTCGAAGTGTAGATCACAACGAATTCATAATTGGCGGCTATGGTGATGGTTTGTTCGGGGGTGATGTGGTGGGGCGGGGCGTCGAGCAAACGGCTGCCGGGCAGCATACCGGCAGCGTAGGTGAGCCAGGTGGGGTACCAGTAAGCCTCCGCCTCGCGCGCCGCCTGCCAGCGCGAACCCGCGCCGCCGTCGAATTTGTCGAAGCTGGGCGGATTCACCAGCAGCGTCTTCATGACTGAGGACATTTCGAATCCCTCTCGTCTACATTACACCAGCTTTGACGCAACACTCCCCGCGTGGAATGGGATCCCCGTGCGGGCACGTTCGCGGATGGTGCAGGTACGTGCAGATCTTCTGCGTTACTTCGGAGCTCAAGACCGGATCGATCTTGAGCGCGTTCTCGTGCAGCAGGTCCTCACCGATGCCAAAAGTCTCGTAGAACAGCCGCTCCGCCAGCCGATGCCGCCGCACTGCGAAAGCGGCGCGCTCTTCGCCGCGCGGCGTCAGTTCAACCGTTCCGTCGTCGAGCCGCAGCCAGCCGCGTTCTGCCAGCAGATTGAAGGTGGCGCGATTATATGCGAACTCGGGCAGCGCCTCGGTGGGAATGCCGGCACGGCCGCCGCGCGCTTTCCACACGGCTTTCAACAGCTGGTCGAACAAGTCCTGGTCCTGATGGACGAAAATGTCGGCCTCGGTCAGCCGGCCGTGATGGAGCTCGATTCGCCGGTCGGCCATGCGCGCCACTTCCTGATCGTGCGTCACCAGCAGCACAGTCCGGCCTTCGTGATGCAAATCTGCAATCAAGCTGAGCACAATGGCTTCGTTCACCGCGTCGAGGTTGCCGGTAGGCTCGTCGGCCAGAATCAAGTCAGGTTGGTTGATGAGCGCGCGCGCGATACAGACGCGTTGCTGCTCGCCACCCGAAAGCTGCGAGGGCAGATGCGCGAGACGATCAGCCAATCCAACACGGCGCAAGGCTTCGGAAGCCTCCGCCTCGTCCGCCAGGCTGTGGAAATACTGCGCCAGCATCACGTTTTCGAGCGCAGTCAGGTAGGGCACCAGATGATACTGCTGGAAGATGAAGCCGACGCGCTCGGCGCGGAATCGGGCACCGTCAGCGGCGGAGAAGCCGCTGAGCGCTTCGCCTCCCACCATCACACTACCGTCAGTAGGCGTATCGAGGCAGCCGAGAATATTGAGCAGCGTACTCTTGCCGGAGCCTGACGGGCCCATGGCCGCCACCCATTCGCCGCGCTCGATCGTAAATGTAACGTGCTGCAACGCCAGCACGTCCTCGCCGTAGCGCTTCGTCAGATTGTCGACCTCGATAAACGGCACGCCAGTCATTCTCCTCTCAAGGCGCGCGCCGGGTCAATGCGGCGCACGGTAGAGACCGGAAGCAGCGCGGGCACCGCCGCCGCCAGCAACGCGGCAACGATTACCGTGGGCAGCGTGCCCCAGTCCGTGTTCAGCGCGACTCCGAACAGGTCCACGCCCACACGACGCGAGAGCAGCGCGCCCGCGGCGAATCCAACGATTCCGCCGGCGATGCCCAAGGCCCCGATCTCGACGAGCAATAGCGCAAGCACCTTCCTATCCGACGCGCCGAGCGCTTTCATGACGGCGACGTCTTTCTTACGCTCGAGAACGATCGTGGTCACCGTGGCCATGACGCACAGCGCCACGACGCCGACGATCAGAGCCGCCAGCCCGAGTAGCAGTCCGCGGATGACTCCCAGTACGCGTCCTTCACCCTGCACGATCTCGCGCACCGGACGCACATCGAGCTCAGGAAAGGCTCGCTGCAACGTAGCGGCAGACGCGTTGACTTCACGCGGTCCACCCGCGATGCGCATTTCCACGAGGCTGATCTTCCCGTCCAGGCGTACCAGGCGCTGGAGCACGTCGAGGGGCACAAAGACCTGATCATCTTCGGTCGCGCCGCTCGAGACCAGGCCGGCAATCGAGCACGCGATCCCTCCCGAGCCTGAATCGGAAGAATCTGCCGTGGCTTTGCTGAGTTCCAGGGTGTCGCCGGGTTTCAATTGGAATCGCGCGGCGGCGTGCGAGCCGAGGACGCAGCTTCCGGGGCCGAAGGGGTCTGATGCCGGACTCAGCTTCCACGTTGGATTCAGCGCGTGCAAGGCCTCGAAACCCGCACCGGCCACGACCAGGCTGCTGCCCGCCGCCGTGGAATTCGAAAGCTTTCCGGGGCGTGCCCAGGCCACCGAATACAGCACCGGCACCACGCTGGAATCGGCCGGTAGTCGTTTCTGAAGATCTTCTGCCAGCGTCGCATCCATGACGCTGCCGGATAACTCCGCGCCGTTTGCGCCGCCAGAGAGTGGACCCCGAGCCGGTCCGGATTCGGCGCCAGGTCCCGCGCGATTCGCCGCTGAGATCACCGCGTTCGGACCGTAGGCGCGAAATTCTCCCTGCATCTTGCGGCGCGCGTCCCCGTAAAGATTCAGAATCAGCGATGCGACGGTGGCGCCAAGCGCCAGCGCGGCAAACGCCAGGACCGATTGGGGACGCTTCACCGAGAGGGATCGAAGCCAGACGCGGAAGAACATCGAGCCATTGGGTGATTGGGTGATCGGGTGATTGAGCGATCGGGTGATTGGGTGATTGCGCGATTGAATGACCTGCTGGTCGTTCGCCTTGCTAACGTCCGCCTTGTGCTTTTCAATCTTCATTCACTCGATCGCCCAATCACTCAATCGCTCAATCCCTCAAGGCCACCGCCGCCGGAACGTTCAGTCCCCTTGCCAGCGGGACGGCGCTCCCGAGCCAAGTCACGATCAAGGCCGCCAGCAGCACCGCCGGCAAAAGCGACGCATGGATAGCCGCCGGAACTCCGAAAACAGCGCTGCCCAGGCGATGCGCGAACAAGCTGCCGGCGAGATACCCCAGTGCTCCGCCGGCGACTCCGATCGTCGAGCTTTCCAGCAGAAAGATTGCCGCCACACGCGTGCGACTCGCGCCGAGCGATTGGAAGAGCCCGATCTCGTCGCGACGCTCGATCACAGTGGCCAGCATCATCGAGGCCACGGCCAGGCAGGCGGTGACCAGTGCCGCCAAAGCGATTACGAGCATCAGCGCGCCGATTCTTCCGAGAATGCGTCCTTCCGATTCCGCCACCGGGAACACGGGACGCGCCACTGATCCGGGGATCGCCTGCGCGATCTGGTAGGCGATCGAAGTGACGTAGGGCGAGCAGCTCCAGCGTTCGAGCTCATCAGGCGTCATGCGGCTGGGATCGCGGCGCGCAAAATCGTCCTCGGGCTTGGTAAGCGCGCTCACGTCCACCTTGCGGACGGCGCCCGGCTGGCCCGCAAACTTTTGCACCGCGGCAATCGGAGCCAGAATCTGGTCGTTCTCCGCGCCGCCCGTGTCGACTATCCCGGCGACGCGGCACGTGTACTGCGAGTCGTCCGCGCCGTCTCGGGACTCGGCGTTCGTGACCGTGAGATTCGAACCTGTCGATATGTGTTCATCCGCTGCCAGTGTCGTACCCACCAGGCACGAAGTCGGATCGTCATCACTCGGCCACTGCCCATCGACGCGCCAGCCGGGATGGAGATCGCGCACACCCGTGCGGGCGACCGGGCCGGCGCCCCCGTGCGCGCTGTCCGTTGAATGCTGCTTGTCTGACGCTATCGGGTGATCGAACCAGCTCCCGATCAGAACCACGTGGCGGTTTCCGAGCGTCGCCGGAGCATACAGAAAGGGCGCGAAAGCGACGATGTTGTTCGTCCAGAATATTCCCTTGATGGCAGCGAGGTTGTTCTCGCGGAGAAAAGCGCCCGCCGCCGCGGGGCGATAGTCCACGCCGCCGACCGTGACGGGAAGCCCGTCGGCTGCGGGCACGACTTCGATGTTTGCGCCGAACGATCGCAATTCGCGGCTGACCTGGTCGCCCACGTCGAGACCCAGCGTGGCGACGGCCGTCGCGGCCGCAATGCCAAGCGCGATCGCAGCCAGACTCAGCAGCTTCCGGCGGCGGCGACGGACGAGGGAGCGGGTGATGATTCGAGTCAACATTCTCGTAGCTCGGCCGGGCGAATAGCGAATCGTGAGTAGCGAATAGAAGCGCGAGCTCGTGCAGAAGCGTACGGCTCGTTACCTGGTCGCGATTCGCTACTCACGATTCGCTGATCATCCTTTGCCTCACCTAAAGTGACCTGCGGCGCTTTGGAGCGCTGTAGCAGCGATCACAAGTGTGTCGCCGTCCACCCTGTACGGAGGATCGAACGGAATCGGGTTGCAACCGCCCGCGTGGCCGATGGTTGGCATATAGATCGCCGCGCCACAGTTGCGGCAGATCACGTTCTGTCCGCGCTGATAGTAGCCCTGCGCCCCGCAAATGGCGCAGGCATCGAGCGCGGCACGCACTGTATCCGTGGTATCGAGAATTGCAATCAGACGCACCTCGCGTCCGTCGATGCTCACTGCGAAATGATGGAGCGCGTGATCCCGCAGTCGAGCGACGGGTATGCGCAGTTCACCGTTCGCCAGCGCAACCGGCTCAGGGGCGTCCGCGGCCTGGCTCACGCGCGCGTAAACGATCTCGGCGCTGATCAGCACAATGGCGGAAAGTGCCATCCCTGCCGCGGCCAGCTTCCAGAATCGCTGCCGGCGATGGGCCGCCAGAGCCTTGCGGCGCTGGGGAGCGGTCAAAGGCAAGGACTCGGCCGGCCCCTCTCGGCTGATCGGGTTCGCGCGGTCCACTCTCTCGGCGGCGACGAGAAAGAGGCAGACCGCGATCACCAGCACGATGAAGAGCAGATCATTGTTGACGACCGGACCCACGAGGCGCATCTCCTGTGGGCTCGAAGGCAGCACGCCCGCCTCGGAAAGCTCGTGGACACCCGTGATCAGCAACTGAACTGAGATCGCAAAGAGGACGACGGTGGTGATGCGGAAAAATCGAGGCAGGTTCACCCGCAGGCTGCCCTTGAAGAATGCCACGCCGAATCCGACCGCGAGGCCGAGGCCGATTATGGCGCCGGTGAATTCCAGCAGCGCGCTGGTGGTCTGCAGGGAGACAGCGGCGAGGAACAAGACGGTCTCGATGCCCTCGCGGAAGACCATCAGGAAGACGAAAAGAAACAGGCCGAAGCTGGCGGCGTCCCTGCCCGAAGCGGCGAGACCCGATAACTTGGCCTCGATCTCAGCTCTCATGTGCTTGCCGGTGCGCCACATCCACCAGACCAGTGTGGCCACGAAGACCGACGCAACCAGCATCAGGCCGCCTTCGTAGGCGTCGCCAAGCTCGGTGATATTCAGGCGGTGCAGCAGACCGCCGAGTACAAGGCTGGCGATAACGCCCGCCGCGAGGCCGAGGTAAACCGTACGCGCCGCAGCCAGCCGCCCGGTCTTGCGCAGATAGCCGAGGACGATGCCGACCACCAGCGCCGCCTCGACGCCCTCGCGCAACGTGATGACTAGCGATTCCAACATAGTGTCAGGCTGCTCTGAGTCGACAGTCGACAGTTAGAGCCTTCAGAAGAATTCGATCCCGGCCCCATGCCGAAGGGGCCTAACCGAAGCGCCCCCCAACCTCCTACCATTCCTGCCAGTTGCAATTCAGTCGCAACTTGGGTCTGAACTGCCGCACCTTGATCTTTGGTCAGAGGCCATAATTTTCTGGAAGACTCCCCCGGCCTATTCGACCGCCGGATGCGCTTGCGCGTCGAGGAACGCGCGCAAACGACGGCTGCGCGACGGATGGCGCAGTTTCCGCAGCGCCTTGGCTTCAATCTGGCGGATACGCTCGCGGGTGACGGCGAAACTCTGGCCCACTTCTTCGAGCGTGTGCTCGCTTCCGTCGTCCAGCCCGAAGCGCATCTTGATCACTTTCTCTTCGCGCGGCGTCAGCGTCTTCAGCACCGCCTCGGTCTGTTCCTTGAGGTTGATGTTGATGACGGCCTCGGCCGGCGAGATCACGCCGCGATCCTCGATGAAGTCGCCCAGATGCGAATCTTCTTCCTCGCCGATCGGCGTCTCCAGCGAAATCGGCTCCTGGGCGATCTTCATCACCTTGCGCACCTTCACTACCGGGATGTCCATGCGCTTGGCGATCTCTTCCGAGGTGGGTTCGCGGCCGTACTCCTGCACGAGCTGGCGCGAGGTGCGGATCAGCTTGTTGATGGTCTCGATCATGTGCACCGGAATGCGGATGGTGCGCGCCTGGTCGGCGATGGCCCGGGTGATCGCCTGGCGGATCCACCACGTGGCATACGTCGAGAACTTGTAGCCGCGGCGGTATTCGAACTTGTCCACCGCCTTCATCAGGCCGATGTTGCCTTCCTGAATCAAGTCGAGGAACTGCAGGCCGCGGTTGGTATACTTCTTGGCGATCGACACCACCAGGCGCAGGTTGGCTTCGATCAGCTCGCGCTTGGCAGCCTTGGCTTCCTTCTCGCCCGTGTTGATCGTCTGCACCGTGCGGCGCAACTCGGAAGCCGGGATCTGGTTGCGCTCCTCGATCTCACCCAGCTTTGTCTTGACCTGGCGCAGTTCCTTACGGACGTCACCATCCTGCCCGCCGCGCGTGACTTTCAGCCTCTTCTCCAGGCGCGAAACTTCGCGATCGAGCGGCTGAACCTCGTCCGCGGCTTTCAGAATCACGCGGATCAGTTCTTCGCGTTCGGGGTGAGTGAACTCGAGCGACCGGATCAGCTTCGACACCATGATGCGGTGTTCGGCCTGGGCCCAGTTATAGCGGCGGTAGTCGCGCGGGCGCTTGGTGCGCGAAATCGAGTCGCGCTTCTGCTGAAGCTGAAGCATTCTCTTGAACAGGCGTTCGATTTCGCCGATCGCTGAAATCACTTCCTTGCGGCGCTCGATCACCCGCTCTTCGGTCAGCTCGTCGTCGTTGAAGACCACCACTTCTTTGATCGAACGCTCGCCCTGCTCGAGATCGCGGCGCAGATTCAGCAGTTCCTGCACCACCAGCGGCGAACGCGAAATCGCCTTCAACACCTGGATCTGCCCGCGCTCGATCCGCTTGGCGATTTCCACTTCGCCTTCGCGCGTGAGCAGCGGAACAGTGCCCATTTCGCGCAGGTACATGCGTACGGGGTCGTTGGTCTTGTCGAGCGCTGCGCCCGCCAGGTCGACGTCGGCTTCCTCGCCCTCCTCGGGCTTGAGCTCCTCGTCCTTGTCGATGCGCTCGACCTTGGCGCCAGGGGACTCGAGCACCGCAATGCCCTCGCTGTCGAACATCGAGAGCACGTCCTCCAGTTCCTCGGCGGAATGCACGTCGGACGGCAGAAGGTCGTTGACCTCGTCGTAGAGCAGATAGCCCTTCTGCTTGCCCAGATTGATCAGCTTGCTGACCTGATCGAATTTGTCTTCAAATGCCAAGACGGTAGCCTCACTTCAGAGAGAGTCAGACGCGCTCGATTTTGGACGGAGGTCGCTTTCCCGCGAACATACTTCATTGAGACGCGAACACCCGCTGCAACCGCGAGGGTCACACGGGCCGACACCTCAGCTATTTTATTAGATGACAGTTTACACCAGAAAGTGCTGCCGGCACAGCCTCGTTTTTCAATTTCGCTTCGGCAGCTTCGACGCCTGGCAACATGCCTGTACTCAGCGGGTTGGATGATCCCTGCCGCGCTGGAGACTGCACCCGCGGCGTTCACGAGCCTTGAAACACAAAGCGATGAGCTGATCCGTGCGGCAGGGTCCGCCTCAGTATTTGACGCACTGAGGGCTCGTCCGGTTCGCCGAAGAGGTCGAAATTCAGTGGTATGGCAGCGAGGGTAAGGGGGCCGGCTCCCTGGCCCTTGACTTCCGATCGAGTTGGCACCATATTCGAGATACCAGCTCAATAATCGATCACGCGATGCGACCCCCGGCCCGCTCGATTGCGCTCGTTTGAGGTGCGGGCGTGTCTCTGCCATTCATCTCGGTCACCAGCGGGTTTCCGGCCTCGCGCCGGAAGACCGACGAGATCGCCCTGCGCGCCTGGTGCCTGGCTTGGCGAACGGCTCCGGCTGCCAGCCTGAAGGCCGGGGCTACGGCGTTACGAACGCACCGTGCGGGAATAAAGCTGACAAGTACTTTGTTTTCTGGAGATAACAGACTCCAGCACTCGTCCGAGTGCGGATTCGTTCCCGGCCCGTACTGGGTTATTTTCGGACCTATAAACCTATATGGGTTAATTCGAACCCACTCCGACCACCCTGGCCTCCGGCCACCCCTCCTCATCGAGGAGGGGCGCTAAGGACCGAACAACCTACGTCTCCGTTCGGAGGTACTGGAACGGGCAGCAGTTGGGACGGGCAGCAGTTCGAAAGGGCGGCAACTGGAAGTCGAAGTGGAAGGGAAGGAAGCCGCCAGGAAGGAAGCGAAGCCGGAACTCTTGACCCCGCCAGGGAAATAAGTCACCGTAGTTCCGAACGGCAGCACACACTGTATGTTGTCCGCTACCCGAGTTATGGTATGAGGCGCGTTCGTTCGCTCATGATCGTTGCGGCTGTTTTTCTCGTCGGAGCTCTCGAGATCTTCGCGGCCCCGGCTCTCCCGCGTCAACCGGCCAACAGCAATGCGGCGTCTCAGGATTCGACCTCGAAGCAAGCCGCCGGCCGATCTTCACAGACGCCACAGGCGGCACAGGGGCAGCAAGGCGCCGCGCCGAACAACTCAGAGGGGCCAGGCGCGGCCCTGGATTTTCTCGGATCGTACTCGGCGCCGCAGGCGGTCCTGGCCACCGAAACGGGACACACCAGCGCGCGTCCGCCTTCCGCGACCACCGATCAGCGCCTCTCCGAGCTTGCGAGCGATCTCGGCAAGGTACCGGTCGCGCCTGTAGAGCTGCGAAATTGGCTCGCCGGAATGCTGGCGGTCTCCGATCACTCGCCGGAAGACTGGTTCCGGATCGGGATGGCGGCGCTTCAGGCCGCCCGCGCGGATTCCAAGCGCCTGACGGAAATCGCGCCGGCGAGTGCGTGGAACCAACGCCTGGAAGCTGACGCTCTGGCGGGACGCTATCCGGCGCTGGCGAGGAGCGTGTGGAACGGAAAAGTACAGGAGTCGGGGCACCGGGCAGAGGAGCAGACACGGTACGCGGGACAGCCGGCGATTCCGCCTGCCGACGCAGCCGCCGAGCTGAGAAAAATCGATCAGGTTCCGGAGTCGCCCGAAAACCTCTACCGTCGCGCGCGGCTGCTGCTTGGCGTGAGCGACCAGGCTTTCGTCCGCGTGGCCGCATCGCCGCAACTCGATGCGCGGCTCTACGCCCTGCAGGCGCTCGCGGCCGAAGACGAGAACGATGAAGGCGGCGCGCTTCTGGAATACCAGACGGGCCTCAAAAAGTATCCGGAGAGCGCTTTGCTGAACGCGGGCCTCGGGCACCTCTATCGTGAGCGCAATGATCTGGAAACGGCGCGCGGGCAACTGGATCGCGCCTGGCGGCTCGATCCTACCGACCCGCTCGTGGCATTCGATCTCGGCGACGTCGAGCTGCGGACGGGTCAACCGGCTGAAGCCATCGCCATGCTCAATCGCGCGCTGGGACTCGATCCCAATCTGTTGGTGGCGCGTTGGGCTCGCGGACGCGCGTATCTGGCAGCGGGCGGCGAAGGCAGCGACCAGCGGGCGCTTGACGACCTGACGGCGGCGGAGTCTTGCGACACTACCGGCGTGCTCGAATTGCAGATCGCGCAGGTCGATGAGAAGCTAGGGCGCAGGGATGAGGCGCGGGAGCACCGGCAAAAGTCCGAGGAGCAGCGCCTTTCCCGGGAGCAGGCAAAGCATGCCGCCGCCGTTGAGGCGAACTGAGCAGACATCGCGATTTAGCTTAGTTATCTGGCCTAGCTCGCCCCTTGCTGCCTGCTTGCGCCGTATCTCATGCCTCAAAGAAAGACCCTCACAGGTCACTCGCGCCGCGACTTCCTGAAGAACGGGACGCGGCTCGCCGCGTCAATGACGCTCGGCGCGGCCGGCCTGCCGCTCCTGGCGCGTCCTCGGGCGATACTGCCCGGGGCCTTGCTCCTCAACGAAGCCGTTGCCTCATCGGCCAGCGGACATGCGCGAAACTGGAGCGCTCTCGGGCGGGCTCTGGATCGCTTTCAGAATCACCAGGACCGCTTCGCGTGCGAGCGCCGGTTTCGCGCCTTGACGCCGTCGCTGGAACGGCTTCGAATTGTCTTGCGCGCGGGCGGCGCCGGCATGGAATCGCTCCTCTCGCCCGGCTTCCAGGGCGCGGCGGTGAAACCCGCCGGCGAGACCGTGCTGCGTCAGGATGCTGCCTTCGAGGTGCGCCGCTGGAATTGGGACCTCGAGCCGGCGCCCGGTGTGAGGAACGCGGAATTCTGTGCCGCCTTGCGCGAGTGGCTGCAGGCTCGATCGCCGCTTGCGCTGAGCGCTATCGAATGTCTGAAGATCGAGGCTCTTCCCGAAAGTGCCGATCCCACCAGGCTTTTGACTCACATCCGCTTTGAGCTCGCCGGCCGCGCAACCCGCGATGACAGTTCAACGAGCTCCTACTCGCGATGGCAGGCGGTCGGCGAATGGGAAATCGAGTGGGAGCGCCCCAGGGGATCGGAGTCCGAGAACGCAGCCTGGCAGATTTCGGCATGGCAACCCATCGACACGTTGATCACGCTGGGACCTGAGCGCGTCTTCACCGACCTGACCGCGACCGCGTTCGGCGCCGATCCGAGCTATCGCGCGCATCTGGTGCGCGACACCAATTACTGGCGGACCGTGCTCGACACCGCGAGCGGCATCGATATCTTCGGCAACTACGGCGTGAGCGTCGGCGATATCGACGGTGACGGCCAGGACGAAATCTACCTCTGCCAGCCGCAGGGTCTGCCGAACCGGCTGTATCGGCAGCGCGAGCCCGGCGTATTTGAGGACGTGGCCGCGGCGGCCGGCGTCGATCTGCTCGATCCCACGTCCATGGCGCTCGTCGCCGACGTGCTGAATCGCGGGCGGCAAGACCTCATCCTGATCACCGAGTCGAGTCCGCTGCTCTTTCTGAACGACGGCACGGGCAAGTTCAAGTTCAAACCCGACGCGTTCCCGAAGCCTGCTACAGAGGCGGCGCTCACCGGCGCCGCGTTGGCGGACTACGATCGCGACGGGCGGCTGGACTTGTACGTCTGCTCCTACGGATACTTCCAGGGGCAGGGCACGGCGCCGATTCCCGCGCCGTACTACGACGCGCGCAATGGCCCGCCCAACCAGCTCTATCGCAACCGCGGCGACGGCACATTTGAGGACGTGACGGAAGGGAGCGGCCTCAATCACGGCAACGATCGCTTCAGCTTCACCTGCATCTGGACCGACATTGATGACGACGGCTGGCCGGACCTGGTCGTGGTGAACGATTTTGGACGCGACAACCTCTATCACAATCTGGGCCACGGCAAATTTGAAGAAATCGAGGGCGGCATTCCGGCGCACGGCGCGGGCATGAGCGCATCGGCGGTCGACTTCGACGGTGACGGGCGGGCCGAACTGTACGTCGCCAACATGTCGTCTGGAGCGGGCAGCCGGATCACGTCAGATCCCGAGTTTCGCGCGCGTTTCACCAAGGTGAATGCCGAGGCGTTGCGCCAGTTCGCATTGGGAAACGCGCTCTACCGGCTTGGCTCTGAAAAGAGCGTGGCCGGATATGAACGCCTTCCCTATGCGGCAGGGGCAGCCTGGGGCCGATGGGCATGGTGCTCGGATGCTTTCGATCTCGAAAACGATGGCCGTCCGGACCTTTACGTGGTGAACGGGTTCCTGTCGGCGCCGGCGCCGAAGCCCGAGACGCTGGACGCATACCTGTGGCAGGACGTGATGGCTCTCTCGCCACAGACCGCGGTCGTGACGGGCGAGTATCGCTCGGGCTGGTCGGCAGGATATGAGCTGGCGCATCAGGATCACTCGTGGGATGGCTATGAGCGCAATGCGTTCTTCCTGAATACGGGCGAGGGCGCTTTCGCGGACGCGTCGGCCGTCACGGGCCTCGACTTCCGCGACGATGGGCGTTCCTTCGCCGTGTTTGACTTCGACGGGGACGGCGACGCCGATCTTGTGATCCACAGCCGTACCGGGCCACAGTTGCGTCTGCTGCGCAACGATCTTGCATCGGGCAGCCAGTCGATTGCGATTCGGTTGCGCGCGACGCATGGCAATCGGGACGCTATCGGCGCGCGGGTCGAGATCGAGACGCCGAAACGGAAAGTCGTCCGCTGGTTGGGGTGTGGTTCCGGTTTTCTCGCGCAGCATAGCAAGGAACTCTTGTTTGGTCTCGGCGACGACGTGCCAGCTCCATGGACTGTGACCGCGCACGTCCGCTGGCCCGGCGGAAAGGTCGAAAGCTTTGCGAATCTGGCGCCCGGCCATCGCTACCACATCGTCGAGGGTGAAGTTGAACCTAAAAGCGAGCCCTTCCGCCAGAGCGACGCGACTCCGGTGAATCCATCCGGGCAAGGAGCCACGACAGAGCCGCCGCCCGATCGATTCTCGACGTGGCTGATCGATCCTCTACCTTTGCCGCCGCTCGAGGCTTTCGGCCAGCCACGTGGCTCGACGGTCACGACTGGGGGGAAAACGCGGAGCCTGGTCTGGCTCGCCGATCCGAACAATTCATCGCAAACCGCGCTCGCAACTTTCTTCGACGTGCAGAGCGAACTTCCATCCCGCCTGGTCGTTTGGAACGGCGCTGTTCCGGCGGCGCTGGCCTCACAGCTCGTGACGCCGGCAATCGAGGCCGCCGACCGGCTGCGGACGTTCTTTACCACGTTGCTCGCCTATGTTTTCGATCGGCGCCTGGCGCCAGCGCTTCCCACCGGACTCCTGATCGAGCGGCAGACCGGGCAGGACGAAAGCGCGTCACTGGTCAAAATCTACTGGGGCGGGGCCGCCACTGAAGAAATCCGCAAAGACGTGCGCGCCGCGAATCCGACCGGCGCAGCGGCGCTGCCCTTTCGAGGTCCCGTATATCTGAGCTCGTTCACCCGTGACACCCGAGTGATTGGCGCCGCCTTGGCCTACGCGGGACTCTACGCCGAATCCGAGCCTTACCTTGAGCGGGCGGTGAACGCCAATCGCAAGGACGCCGACGCCGCCTACAACCTGGCGCTTGCCGCCCGTGAGCTGAACAAAACCGATCTCGCGCTGAGCAGTATCCAGACGGCGCTCGCGGCGCGTCCGCAGTTTCCGGAGGCGGAGAACCTGCTGGGCGTGCTGTTGATGCAGTCGGGCCGCTTGACCGAGGCGGAGCCACATCTCGAACGGGCCACCGAGAGTGCGCCGGACTTCGCGGAAGGGTGGAACAACCTCGGCTATCTGCGGCTTCAGCAGGGCAATTTTGACGCGGCGCGATCGGCTGTCGAGAAGGCCGTGGGGCTCGCCCCCGATTTTCCCGAAGCGCTGAACAACCTGGGCATTATTGCGGCCCGCCAGGGCAAGGCGAACGAAGCGGGCGAGCTCTTTCGTCGGGCTCTTGCGGCGGATCCTGAGAACGAGCAGGCGGGGAACAACCTGGGAGTGCTCGAAGCCAAACAAGGCCGGACCGCAGACGCGATCGCGACTTTCAAAAGCGTGCTGGAGCGCAACCCGGAGGCGTCTTCAGTGCTGCTCAACCTGGCGCGGCTTGATCTGGCCAGCGGCCAGTCCGCGGAAGCATTGCGTCTGCTCGAGCCTTGGCTCGCGCGTCACCCCGGCGACGCCGCGGCGCAGCAATTGATCGCGCGGGCCCGCGCCGGCCAGTCGGCGTCGCACTGAGGCCGGGGGATTGTAATATAGGTTGCGGACCGGATAAGAACGCGCCCCGACCCGCCGGACAAAGCCGAATCTCGACGGTCCGGAATGGATCTCATCGCAAGCGGGAGGACGATCAGTCATGCGCATCTTCGTCGGAGGCTCTCTGCGCGAGGTTCCCCGCGAGGCCTCGCTCTGTCGTGACTACGTCTGTGCCCTCGGTCGCGAGATTGTGAAGCAGAATCACGTCCTTCTGAACGGCTGCCGAAGCGCGCTCGACAAGGAGATCGCCGGCGCAGCCCATGAATGGCTGGCGAGTAACGGGCGCACTTCTGAAGATCGGATCATCAGCTACTGTCAACAGAGCGACACTCCGGCGCACAATCACGGCAGAATCCGATACTCGGCTCTGCCGGACTGGCAGATGAACCATCCCGAGTTGAGAATTCCGGAGCAGATCGAACTGGCGAGTGCGACGATTTTCGTTGCGGGCAGCGAGGGAACGTTTTGGGCGAAAAACTGGGCCTTCTATGGCCGGAAGCCCATCCTCGGTGTTCCGCGCTTCGGAGGCGCAGGGGAGACAATCTATCAACAGGAGCTGGCGCGCCTTCGCGCAATCTCTCAGGCGGTGGCCGAAGACTATGAAGCGCTCAATCAGCTTTGTGTCGACATGTCGGAATATGCCAGGGACACGGTGAGCCTGGCCGTACGAGTGGTCACGCCTCGCAACGTGTTCACGATGATGTCGTTCAAACGGGAGTTTCGCGATGTATACGCCACCTTTCGGGACGTGTGCCGGCGCTTCGAGTTTGATGCGGAGCGGACCGATGAGTCCATCTCGCTGGAGCGGATTATTCCCCAGGTGGAGGCAGGTATTCGCCGCAGCGCCTTTGTGATTGCGGACGTCAGCGAGGTCAGCCCGAATGTTTTCTACGAGGTGGGATTCGCACGGGCTCTCGGTAAGGACGTCATTATGACGGCGCGCCGGGGAACACAGTTGCCATTTGACGTCGTCGACTTTCCCACGATCTTCTGGGAGGACCAAACCGAATTAAAGGAGTCGTTGGAAAAACGTCTCGCTGGACTTGTGGGCAAGTTTGGCAGATGACTCGGCCTTGAGTGGAGCTATTTCTATTTTGGAGAGGCTACCGACCGGGGTGGTCGGCTGCTCCCCAAACCGCCTTCAACGCCGACAGCATCTTCGCTCCATAAGTCTGGCCGCGCAGGCGTCGGCGCGGTCCCGGCGGCGCCGCCGCAAGCGATCGAGCAAGCGGATAGCATGCGTTCGGTGGATGACGGCAGTTGCACAGAACTCGTCCAGGAGCGCTGCTTCTTCCGACGGCTGGCCTTCTGATAGCGAGCATAGATGCCTGCAAGTAATCCCTTCGCGATCTTCGAATCATGCGGTTACCCGTCTCCATAACGGGTAACATTCTAAAATTGCGCGATGATTGGTCGCGGGTAACATTTTACGTTGCGCGCTACGCCTTCTTGTGCCGGCACCTCCCTGGGCCCATACTGTCCGGCAGCAGGGCCTTCCGAGCAGGGCTGAGGGGAGAAGAAATGAGCCGATCAAGTGATGCAGGCCGGTGGAGAGAACGAGCCAATCTGAACGAGCCATTGGAGAAAAGGCTGCGAATGTACGTCGTTGCGGCCGGGAGCCTGGGAGTGTTAGGGGTGGCTCAGCCTGTCAATGCGACAATTGTCTTTACGCCCGCGAATGTCACGTTGAAGAAGGGCACACTGCCCATCGATCTCAATCACGACGGGATCGTTGATTTCTAGGTCAGACTAGTCGTGTTGACGGATGGGCTACCCGTCTGCTGGGGACTTCCGGCAAGGGCTATTTTATCCCATACAATACCATCCATCGTAAGCCCTGAACTCCTTCGCCGCGTGATATCCTTACGAGCCTATGCCGTCGGGCGTTGCGACGGGTGCGAAGAGGTGTCTGCGCCGCCGGCGTGAGTACCTTAAGTCTGGTGGATCGAGGGGACAAGCCAACGTGTCAAATGTGGGAAAAGTCTCGATTGCGCGAAGGCGCTCCAGAATCACCTGCTTGATCGCCTCGGTCC
>JASHQD010000147.1 GCA_030037755.1 Terriglobia bacterium | reverse complement strand
GGGCGCGGGCGTTTGAGTGATTTTCGCCTCACCGCGCATCAGGCGGCCATCCACCAGGCGCGCCCTGAGGCGGACGTCGGCCAGGGTCGACGGAAAAATCTCGCCGCGAATGGCCAGCACTTCACTCGAAAGGCGGACCGCCTGGGCGAAGTCGCGGGTGAGGTGAGTTAGCGCGGCGAGGAAGAGATTGCCGAAACTGTGGCCGGCAAGACCGCGTCCGTCGGAAAACCGGTAGCGAAATAATCGGGTGAGAAGTTGCTCGTCTTCGGCAAGGGCGACCAGGCAGTTGCGGATGTCGCCCGGTGGAAGCATGCCGAAATCACGCCGCAGCCGGCCGGAGCTTCCACCCTCGTCGGTTACGGTGACGATGGCGGTCAAGCGGCGGATGACGTCCGTGGGTTCGGCGGGATTGTCGGCGCCCGCCACAAAGGTCTTCAGGCCGCGCAGCAGCGTGGAGAGCCCGGTGCCGCCGCCCATCGCCACCACGCGCACGGGCGCGCCTCCTCCGGCGGAGTTACAGTCTCGACCTATAGCCCCCGCCGTCCTCGCCGCCGTGCAGAGTGACGAGGCTCGCGAACCGCGGATCGCCGGCCAGCGGCTGGAAATCGGCGTCGTGCCGCGCTTGGAACCGGTTCTGCGGACGGAGCGCGATGGCCGCCTCCAGATGCTCGAAAGCCTCGTCGTGATCGCCCCGTAGCGCGTGGGCCGCCGCCAGCGCGTAGCGGATCTCTTCGCGCTTCGGCTGCAGCTTGCGGGCCTTGCTCAGGTACTCGACGGCCCGATCCAACTCACGCCGGTTCAGCTCCGCGACTCCCATCACGTGGTAGTCGCCCGCTGTGCGCGGCGTCGCCGGCTTGACCCCGGCACGAACCGTGCAGGCCCTCAAATGGACTCGCGCCCGATCAGCCACGTCCGCCGGGCCCTCAGCTACCAGTTTCTCGAAGATTTCGCGCGCCTTACGGTAATTCTGATGCTGCTCGAACTGCAGGCCCGCCTCAAAACTGCGAACCGCGGCAACGTGCTTCTCATCAACTGGCATTTGCTGACGGCGAATCGCATGAGCCAAGGCCCCGGCAGATGCCAACCTGCTCGCAATCAATGTCTTAACATCGCGCACCGCGCTGGATTCGCGCACGCGGCTCGATTTGTGACCCGATCCCGACCGGTTTCTCGATACTCGCGTCCGCTTGGCCGCCTCTGGCTGGCGAGTGCGGACGGAGCTCTTCTTTGCTGTTCTTGTTGGCATAAACTTTTTGTGACCCTCAGGGGTTCACGTATTCTACCCCTTCCTGCCACGATCTCTCTATCTTTGTA
Organism: Terriglobia bacterium; assembly: GCA_030037755.1. Lineage (GTDB taxonomy): Bacteria > Acidobacteriota > Terriglobia > UBA7540 > UBA7540 > Gp13-AA77. Next base: position 13,493 of record JASHQD010000147.1, on the reverse strand, counting down.
GCAGATACGGACCAAAATGTCAAGCACCGGGTGGTGTCTCCGGCCGTTGTTCGACCCCAAACGGCTGAAGACCTACGATATCTCTTTTGTTTTCTTTAAGATTGTCGATTCTGCCGCTTCGATAGACCCGACACCCCTTCTCAATTTAACGGTCGATCGCTAAAGCGGATTCAATTCGTGCAGTTTGCCGCCGCCGCTCCTGGTTCCTCATATAATATAGTGATTTTATTACACTTAACCATCGCGATTGTTCCAGCACATCCGAATCTCCGAATCTCAATTCACACCCTCCAGGTACTCTTTGGGGATCGGCGTATCGGAAGTCTCACCCTGCCAGTAGATTGTGACGATCCACCAGCGATGCCCATCGTTCATCAATTGAAAGCTATTGATCCCGCGCTCGAAAGGCTTGGCATCGGACGGTGCGTGGCGGGATTCGTAAGTGCTGAACACTTGCGCGATGTCGGCCCACTTCTCGCTGCGCCGTGCCACCTCGTGCTCAAAGAATCCGTTCTTTTGGAAGTAAGGATCGCCTTGCTTGATGTACTCGTCAGGGCTGAAAACCACGATGCGGAATCCGCCCTTGTGATCGGGGACGACGGCGGCCAGACGCGCACCCTCGATGAAAAGCGAGCGGAACCGGTTCCAGTCGCGCTGGTGACCGGCCGGCCCGGAGATGGTGTCGTAGGCGGCGCGCATAATCGCATCGATGGAGGCGACATCGGCAGGATTTACGGCGGGAGTTGCGTTCCCGGTCGCGGATTGGCTCCCGGGTGTCGCGCCCGCGGAGGTCTGCTGTTGCGATGACGACTGCTGCCGTGCGGCTCGGGCCCACGTCGCGGCCAACGAGCAGACGATCAGCAACGCAGCCGGCACAATCGCAGGAAGAATCAGTGTTTTTCCCTTTCTCATGCGTCACCTCACGAGGCTCCCATCTGGCTGCAGCGCGCCTTTCCCAGGCGCGTTATCGCGGGCGGGACGCCCGGGCTACAGCACGATCTTCCCAGGCGCACAGTCGCGGGCGCGACGCCCGCGCCACAGAGCGAGCGATGATAGCACGCCGGATTGTTATACTGGTGGGCCATGGGCATCTTTGCGGACAACTCGCAGCGCAAGCAGCTCGAGGCGCACATGAGGGATGCTGGCCGACTGCCTCCCGGGCAGGTGGCGACGCTGAAGTGGCCGGTGCTGCACCTTGGCGGTGTTCCGCGCTTCGATCCGAAAACATGGAACCTTCGCACCTCGGGATACGTCAGCAATCTCGTGCGGCTGACGTGGGACGAGTTTCAGGCACTGCCCCGCGTCGCCCTCACCGCGGATTTCCATTGTGTGACGCGCTGGAGCCGGTTCGACAATCGCTGGGAGGGCGTCAGTTTCCGCACGATCTCGGATCTCACGCAGCCGCTTACCAGCGCCACGCACGTGATGGTTCATTCGGAAGAGGGATACACAACCAACGTACCACTGGCCGATCTCCTGGACGAAACCGTGCTTCTTGCCGACCGGCACGACGGCGCGGCGCTCGAACCGGAGCACGGCGGGCCCCTGCGCCTGGTGGTCCCCAAGCTCTATGGGTGGAAAAGCGCCAAGTGGGTCCGGGAGTTCGAATTCCTGCGCGGCGACCAGCCGGGGTACTGGGAGCGCAACGGCTATCACCTGTATGGCGATCCGTGGCGCGAGCAGCGATTCGACGCGGATTAGGCCTCGAATTCGGAATCTTGAGTCTTATATCCTGGTTTTCCAGCTTTCTATCTCGTCTCTTGTCTCCGGTCTCTTGATTCGTGGGCTAGTGTACTAGCCGAATGACGGGCTACCCGGGAGATGCTGATCTCAAGCTGAGGATCGTCCTCATGCGGGCATTTGGGATTGCGATCATGGTGCTCGGACTGGCAGCAGTCGCTCCGGCGGCGGAGACCTACATCGGAACGGGAATCGATCCCAGCGGCCAACTCTACATCCTCACCAAACGTCATCGAGAGATTACGCCGAAAAAGGACGCAGACCAGGTCGGGTTCGCCCGCGCCGAGGTCGCTCCCGACGGCCGTTCGGTTGGCTGGCTGGCCCTGTACTCCAGCCCCGACACGGACTATCCGGTTCCGATGAAGCTGGTGGTCTACGATGAGGGCGAGCAGCGCGCTTTCAGCGGGACTGGCTTGCCGATCCGGCGGTGGTGCTTCGAGGCCAACGGCAAACAGGTGGCCTTTGAGCAGGAAACGGTGCACGGCGGGCTGGACGCCCATTACGAATTGCGCGACATCGCTACCGGACAACTGGTGGAGAGGTTCGACCCGGACCCCAACGCCGACATGGCTGCCAGGCCTCCACGATGGGTGGTCGATGTGAACTCGAACCCCTAAGTGCCAAGTCGAGAGTCGACACACTCGCCGGATCACCGCGTATCGGATGCCGAAATTTCGGCATTCAATCTGCCAAGCCCTGACACCCGGCGGGTTATAACTGAGCAGTTTACCCGCGAAGCCGATCTGAGATTTTCCCGTCAACCTGCTGATTCCAAATGACCTTCCAGCTTCGATTGTAGGCATGTTTTCATGGCCCGCTCGCCACAGCATCACGACACGTCGTGACGGCGGGCACGACATGTCGTGACGGTTACACGACAAGCAGTGAGTTTCAGGCCGCTCATGTACCCTTTTGCCGAAAACGGGCCATTTTTCGGGGCTAGCCTCCTGAAAACAATCAAGATAACCGCGGTGGGTTTGGCAGCGGCGGTTTCGGGAGTAAACTCCTGAGGTTATTGGTCTTAGCCACAGTGGGTTTGCTGGCTTTGGCGTTCTGAGACGAAAACTGCTCGGTGGCCTGCTTGGAAGAGGGAAATAACGGCACGTCCCGAAGCTCAGTATGGTCAGCATCTGTTCATTAACCTTATTATACACTCCGCCCGGGTCAATGCCAAGTATTTTTTTACGCCGGCAACCCGGATGAAAAGTCTTGGCAATTTAAGGCTACATATATAGAGTTTATCCGGAGCAACACGGGGAGGAATCCATGAAATCACTTCGGACGCTTCCACCTGCTGCGTTTGTGGTGCTGGCGCTCCTGGCGGCTTGCTTCGGTACCGGGACGGCGAGCGGCCAGGATTCCAAAGTGCGGTCAGACAATTGGGACAAGCTCAAATCCCTGACGCCCGGTCAGCAAATTCGGATCGTAACGAACGACGTGAGATCGTACGAAGGTGGGTTCGAGTCGTTGACCAACGAGGCCATTACGCTTCGGCTGGCGTCGGGTGAGCAGACGCTGGCCCGCGAAGACATCCTTCGCATCTCCGAGGCAGGCCGCAACCCTCAGGGTCGAAACATGTTGCTTGGTACGGCCGTTGGAGCAGGCGCCGGCCTCGTGATCGGAGCGGCCATAAATAATCGCATATGGGACAACGTGAACTGTACCGAGGGACCCGCCTTCCACTGCTCCGGCCCGCCGAACCCGCACTGGGGGATCATTCTGAGCGCAGCAGGTGGTCTAGGTGGCGTCATTATCGGCGGACGAGTACCGACCGGTGGATGGCACGACCTCTACCGCGCCCGCCGATAAGCCGCGGAGCGACTCCGGGCCTTCTCGACGACCCTTTCTCTGCACCCGCTCGCCACTCGCCATCCCGTCTCGAGCACGATTCGTGCGCTCCGAAGCGGCGAGCCGAAATTCGTGTTGCAAGAATCAACGAAGATAAACAGAATTTAATTTGATTTGCGCCACTCGTTGCGACACCATGAAGTCCTCTGACCACAGGTTGGGGCGGGCTTGCAGGTCCGATGGGATCTCTTCCCCCCTCTCGATGCCATCGGCGCATTGCAGGCCTTCCCCAACGCATTCTGTGCGGTACAGTCCGCCGACTCCAAAAAGTCAAAGGTCGAAGATCGAAGCGGAAAGCTGCTTCCCGTTGTCGAGGTGGCGGGCTGGCGAGCTCGCCGGCACGTGCCCGGTCTCCGCCCAGTTTTGATAGACTTCATCAGCTGAACATGGAGGAGATCTATGTCTCGAGTCGGAGCATCTGTTTGCACCGTGGCGCGATGGTCTGCCGCGCTGGCTTTCACTCTGATCGCCGTGGTCCCGCCTGCCTTCGGCGATGGACCCTATCCCGTCGTCGTCGAGCGCAACGTGCAAGCGAAGATGCGCGATGGCGTCATCCTGCGTGCGGACGTTTACCGGCCGGACAAAGACGGCAAGTTCCCCGTGCTGCTCGAACGCACGCCTTATAACAAGAACGGCGACGGCGGCACTTTCGGACGAGTGGCGGCCGCGCGCGGATACGTGGTGATCATCCAGGACGTGCGTGGACGTTACACCTCCGAGGGCGAGTGGTACACGTTCAAACACGAATCCGACGACGGCTACGACACGGTGGAGTGGGCCGCGGCGCTGCCTTACTCGGACGGCAAGGTCGGCATGTTCGGCGGATCCTACGTGGGCGCCACGCAGATGCTCACCGCCATCGCGCATCCCCCGCATCTCGCGGGAATCTGTCCGGTGGTCACCGCCTCGAATTATCACGACGGCTGGACGTACCAGGGCGGCGCGTTCGAGCAATGGTTCAACGAATCCTGGACCTCGGGGCTGGCACAGGACACGCTGGACCACAAGGTGCAATCCGCGACGAACGCGCTCGAGGGCATGGAGAAATTGCCGCTCACCAGTTATCCGCTTTTCAACTTTGATCCAGCCCAGGCGACGAGCCTCGGGAATCTTGCGCCCTATTTCATCGACTGGCTCCGGCATCCGGGCTACGACGACTACTGGAAGCAGTGGTCGATCGAGGAGCATTACCCCGATATTCAGGTCCCGACCTACGTGGTGGCCGCGTGGTACGACATCTTTCAGGGCGGCTCGCTGCGCAATTATCTCGGCATCACCGGGCATGGCGGAAGCGAAGCGGCGCGCAGCAAGTCGCGCCTGCTGGTGGTGATCGGCGGACACGCCGGAGGCGGACCCAAGATCGGCGATGTCGACTTCGGGAAGCAGTCGGTGGTGGACGAAAACGAGGTCATGCTGCGCTGGTACGACTGGCTCTTCAAGGGCGAGGACAACGAGTTGGCGCACGAGAAGCCGGTCAAGCTTTTCGTCATGGGGCGGAACGAGTGGCGTGAGGAATCCGCCTGGCCGCCGGCGGACGCGCGCCCGACAGCTTATTATCTCCACTCCGCGGGCCACGCCAATTCGCTCGATGGCGACGGAACGCTGAGCACGTCGACGTCCGGCAGCGACACCGCCGACCATTTCACTTACGACCCAGCGAATCCGGTGCCCACGGTGGGCGGTCCGCTGTGCTGCGACGGCCAGCATCTGGCACCGGGCGCGTTCGATCAACGCAAGCTGGAATCACGGCCCGATGTGCTGGTCTACACGACTCCCGCTTTCGATCGCGACTACGAAGTGACGGGTCCAGTCACGCTCGACCTCTATGCCAGTTCGAGCGCCGTCGATACCGACTTCACGGCCAAGCTGGTGGATGTAGGCCCGGACGGCTTTGCCCGCAATCTCACCGAAGGCATCGTGCGGGCGCGATATCGCGATTCACAAGAGAATCCGCAAACGATGCAGCCGGGAAACGTCTACAAGTTCCACATCGATCTGTGGGCTACGTCCAACGTTTTTCTGGCTGGACACACGTTGCGGCTGGAAGTCTCGAGCAGCAATTTTCCGCGCTTCGATCGCAATCTGAATACGGGCCAGCCCGCGGGCGAGTCGGCAAACTTTGTCAAGGCGGATAACTCGGTGTATCACGATCAGGCGCACCCTTCCGCGCTTAGGATCGATGTTGTTGGGCCATGAAAATCGCCAGTTGGCGCCGGTCGCTCAGTCCCGGCTCCAATCTTCCACAACCGCACCGGTATGCTGAAAGTGACCGACATTGCCCGTAACAATCGTGGCACCATTCTCTAAAGCGTGTGCGGCGATCAGGACGTCGGCGTCCTCGTGCGGGTGGCCTCGGGCCCGCAGGGCCGACCAGAGATCGGAGGCGCGGCGCCAGACCGGCGCGTCGAACTCCCTCCAAGTCATACCTTCGATCAGACTATCGAATGCTGAAAGTTGCACTCTCGCGCCCTTGAACGACAGTTCGCGGCGAAGCTCGTAAAACACAACGGGGCAGATGATAAAAAGCGAATTCCGCCGGAGTTCCACCCGAAAACGGTCAACGACGGGCTGGTTACCAGGATGTTTTTTGAGGAGTCTCGTGAGGGTGTCCGCATCGAGGGAGTAGCGGCTCATTCTGTGCCGTTGGAACGGAAGCCGAGGCGTTTGCTGCGGAGATCGGCTTCGAAATCATTCCACCACGCCTGACCACGGTCGTCCGGGGAGGCGAACCACTTGTCGGCCCATTCAAGCAGTTTTCTGTTCTCTGGCCGGAGGCGCGGCTTGGAGCTACCCGATGTTGCGCCTGGTCTTCGCGGCTTACGCTTTCCCGAAGTTGATGCGCTTGGCATGGCCCTCGCCCTTTCAAGTACGCAAAGCTTACCATACCATATGCGTTATAGCCGGTTGCGGCATTCGGCCGAGATGGCAAATACTGCATGCGCAGTGGAGGACCGAAGGCTCATCAAGTCTTCGCTCGGAATGACATGAATCGGGTTTTTCAACACCCTGCCAAAACTTCCGGCTCCCAATCGGCAATCGACAATCGCAAATCGGCAATGAAAATATTGCACCCGCCGGGCGCAGCAATCCGTACTCGTGAATGAAGGGCTTGGCAGCACCGGTTGAGGCGACAGCGTGAACCACCAGACAGCAGAGACGCAGGATGCGGTGCTCGGCCGGGCGGCGGCTGGCGACAGTGCGGCCTTCGAGGAGATCGTCCGCGCACACCAGTCCATGGTGTTCAGCGTGGCGTGCCATTTTTTGCGGGATCCCGGACGTGCCGAAGAGATCGCCCAGGAGGCATTTCTGCGGCTCTACCAGAATCTCGACCGGATCGAGTCGCAGGCGCACCTGGTGCAGTGGCTTCGCAAGGTGACCTGGCGCTGCGCGATCGATGAACTGCGCCGGGCAGGACATGGCAAAGAGACCGCGCTCGACGACGCTCCGGACCCGGTCGCGCCCGATCCGCCGGGGGACCTGCTGCTGACGGATCGGCTGCACAAGCTCGTGGCATCGCTGCCGCCGCGAGCCCGGATGATGGTCATCCTGCGGTACCAGGAGGACCTCGATCTGGCGGAAATCGCGAAAACGATGGACGTGCCGTTGAACACCGTGAAAAGCGGGCTGTCGAGGGCGCTGGGCGTGCTGCGCCAGAAACTGAATCGAGTGCTCGGAGATGCGGAATATGAAACAGCTTGACGACGAACTGCGGAACGCTTTGAAACGGCGCGAGCCGCCGCCGGGATTCGCCCAACGCGTTATGGCGCGGGTGGAGCAACTGGCCGAAGAGCGCGAGCGGACGGCAGCCAAGCCAGAGCGGGCCCCATCTTCGGGGTGGAATCTGTGGTCTCCGTGGTCATGGTTCGGGCGCAAAGTATCGGTGAGCTTCGGCGCCGTGGCGGCGATGGCCGCGGTCGTCCTGCTGGCGGTGGGCATCGCGTTCTGGCAGCAGCATCGCATCGAGCAGGAGCGCAGGGAAGGCGAAGCGGCGCGAGCCCAGTTGATCGAAGCATTGCGGGTGACGAGCGCCAAATTGAACCACGTGCGGACGAAGGTGCGATCAGTCACCGGCGACGGCAGTCTGATTCGCACGCCGGGCGGGCATCGGACAAGTTCCGAGCCGTTCTTCGACGGAGGAGACGAGGTGGCGTTGCCGGCCGCGTGAAGCGGACGGCGTCAGGCCCTTTGTTCATGCGGCTTGGAAGGCGTTCTCGAACTCTCCGATCTTTGACGGTTGACTGTTGACTGTTGATTGTCGACTTTGACTTGTGGTTCCGGCTACGCCGGGTTAGGAGTTGAATATGAATCTCAAATTCAGGCACATTGCAGAGGTCCTGGCCGCCGCCGGTGTGGTCGCGCTCTGGGCCGTGGTGCCGGCCCGGGCGCAGAGTCCCAAGCTCGACCTGGGAAATCTCAGCAAGCTGGCCGACAAGGCCGACGAGGTCGTGGACGTGACCCTCGACGGTCCCACGCTCAAGTTCGCACAGAAATTCATCGAGAACGACGAAGACGAAAAGGACGATGCCGAGGCCTTGCGGATGATCAAGAACCTGACGGGCATCTACGTCAAGAGCTTCGAATTCGACGGTCCCGACCAGTACTCGGACGCCGACGTGGAGGCGATTCGCGCGCAGCTCAAGGCCCCGGGCTGGTCCAAGATGGTGGACGTGCACAGCAAGAAGGAGCACGAACTCGACGAGATCTACATCATGACCGATTCCTCGGGCAAGAACCTCGGTCTCGCAGTGATCGCGGCCGAAAAGCAGGAATTGACCGTGGTCAACATCGTGGGCCCGATCGATGTGGATCGACTGGCCGACCTTCAGGGCAAGTTCGGCATCCCCGACGACCTGGACCTCAAAGGCGATTCCACGAAGGGAGGCCATCATGCGCACTAGCTGCTGCCTCCTCGCCGTCGCTTTCATGGCAACGGTCAGCGCGGTTCCGGCCACGGCGGGCGACCGCGAGTTCAACGAGATCGTTCACCGGCTGTCCGTCGCTTACCAGAAGAAGCCGATGCCCTTCATGGGCCTGATATCTTTCGCGGCGCGAGTCTCGCAGCCGGAAGGCGTTAGCGGGCTGAAAATGGCCATCTTTGACGGTGTCGATCCGTCGCTCGGTCCCGATCCCGCCGAGTTCGACTCGTTCGTGCAGCGGGTTGCGGGTCCCGAATACTCCCCGATGGTGCGCGTGCGATCGAAACGCGGGGGCGAACAGACGTTCATCTACGTGCGCGATGCCAAGGGCGGCTACGAGATGCTGCTGCTGGCCCTGGAGCCTTCCGACGCGGTGGTGATGAAGATGCACCTCAATCCCAAGGCAATGGAAGGGTGGATCGATGAGCCGGTCGATCATGGCAAGAACTGGTCGCATCACAACTGGCGGGATGAAGGGGACTAGCCTGGGAACGGGCCGAAGTATCCGACCGGGAGCAAACTACAGTTCTGCCGCCGTCCCGTGAGACAGCACAGCGCATTACTTTTTGGATCGCTTGCCGAGCAGGAACTTTTGCGAAGGGCTTAATGGCTTATCCGTTCGGTGAGTGCAGCCCATCCAACAACAAGGGCGGCGCACCCCTTCGTTAAGTTCCGCGACTGTTCTCTCGACGTGCTGCTTTCTTGTCTCCGGTGTCTTGACCGATTCAACCCAACAGATCCATTCATTGCGCGCAAGTGCCGTGATGTCTTCCCATTTTGCCAGTGCCGCTCTGTCGGCTGTAAGAGCCTTCCTCAAATCCGCCGGCACTTTATGCACCACACCTTCGGAAATTTCTTTTTTGCTCATATGTTCATTTTAGATTTGTTTTCAGATTAGGAGCTGTGCCCACCGCACTGCATTACTCCCAGAAACTTGGTCCACGGACCGACAGCCTCCCGATACTGGTGAGCCATGATTCGTGAGATCTGATGCAAGTGGGTGAGGTCGTGAGCCGCCCACGTCGCGAGCAATTCTGAGAGAGTAACAAGCCCAAGGGCCGGATGCCGCCCGCGCCGATCCAGGTCCTCGGGCCGAAGATTCAGCGCGCGCAAGTCGCCAAGGTTCGCTGAGCGCAACCGGGCAAATTCATCCAGCAGTTGCCCCAGCGACTTGCCCTGAGTCTCGGTCATCTGCGCCCAGCGGTCGAACGGCTCAAAGGCGCGAGTCTCCCCAAATTGCAGGATCATTCGCGCGCGGGGCATCCAGTCGGTACGCTCGCCATGAATCAGGTGTCCGACGACGTCGAATACGGTCCAGGTGTTCTCGCCCTCGTTGCGAAACGTCCACGCCTCCGGCAGATCGCGCACGAGCGCGTCCAGAGCTGCGGGAGTTCGACCCAGAAGCGCAATTGTGTCTTCCAGATTCTGTTGCATTGAACTTCTCCGATCTCAGGCGGGGTCCCAGTTTGACGTAGGGTGCGGTCTATGACCACCGCTTTTCAGGCACATCAAAAGGCGATCGCAAGCGGCAGGTATCTCCGCTAGTCGAACTCGCGGCGCGGCGCCGTTTGCTCCGGCCCCACCCGCCCCGCAACGATGTCGGCTCGAGAGTAGTTCTCGCCTTTCACCGGCGCTCCGTCGATCCGACGCAGCATGGCGATCTGACCGACGTGGGTCAGCGCGTCAGCGATGGCGCCCTGAAACAGCCGCTCGGCGGGAGTGTGCAGCGGAGCTTGCGACGCCAGATAATCGTCAAAGGTCTTCACGGCAGCAAAGAACCGATCGACCTCCTGCGGCCATGGCAGCGGACCCGAGTTGTGCCAAGCCTCGGCGCCTGTGGCCTGCGAATAAGCCCAATCCATCAGATCGCCGATATGCGCCAGGATCTGCGCCGGCGTGCGCGTTCCTTGGCGCACCTGGAAGTCCGCGAAGCTCTCCGGCGCGCCGCGCACGGCTTTGCCGCCGCGATACGCCAGCGTCGCTACCGTGTGGCGCAAAAGCTGCCGTCCGTGATCGACGTTTAGATCGATGGCCGGGTCCATGAGTTTATCTCCCAGTCAGCGCGCTGTAGCGGCGGTGTCCTCACCGCCGCGTTGGAAAAGCAGGCAACCACATCGGCGGTGGACACACCGCCGCTACAGGGCCGCGTTCTGCCTCACCGGGCCCGGCAGGTACATCGTCAGGAACCGATGCGCCAGGATGAACCCGTCCTTGCGCTCCTGAGGAAAGTCAGGCTCGTTCTCCGTTCTGGGCTTGTCCCAGAACTCGTCCTCGTGCTCCACAGCGATGCCGCCCGCGAATTTGGCTTGCAGCAACACGGTGATGAAGGCCGGCCAGTCGATCAGGCCCTGACCGGGAATGCGATACCGCCACCAGCCCTCGCCGTGGATGCCCACCTTCTGCAGGACCGGTTTGGTAATCTCGGTGTCCTTGGCATGAACGGCGTGAATGCGCGGCTGCATGTCCCAGGCCGCCTGGAGGTAATCGATATATTGCCGCACGAGGTGCGACGGGTCGAATTCCAGGCCCAGACGCGGGCTCGGCACCCGCGAGAACACGGCTTCCCACGCGGCCGGGACGGTCGCGAAGTTCGTTGCCGTGGGGAAGTTCTCCCAACCCATGTTCAGGTCGAGCTTGTCGCAGACCGGCAGATACTGCTCGTTGAAAGCATCGGCCAGCGCCTTGGCCTGATCGTCCATTGAGGCGCCCGGCATCCCGCCGCTGAACGTGCCCACGAATTTGCACCCAAGCCGATGGCCGAATTCGAGGCAGCGGATGAATCGCGCCTGATTGTCGCGCCGGTGCGCCGGATCCTTCGCGATATGGTTGTAGCCCCACATGCACTCGATGCTGATGATGCGCACGCCCGCGTCGCGCGCGGTGGCCAGCACCTGATCGATCTGGCTGTCGCTCAGCTCGGGCGTGAATTTTTCATCCAGCGGCACCACCACGCCTTCGTATCCGGCCGCGCCCGCGAAGCGCAGCTTCTCCGGCGTGTAGGGCGTGATGATGGAGAGCTTGGGATAGGGACTCGGGCCGGGAACGTCGGGCGCCGGTCCCGCCGGCGATGCCCCGGCCGCATTGAGACTCGCGCCCAGCACTCCGGGCGCTCCCAGCACCGCTGAAGCACCCGCCGCCGATGCGCCTGCTGCCTTCAGAAATCTACGTCTCTCGAGCTTTGACATGGCTATGCCTCCGAATTCTCCAGAATCGGCAGAATAGAACAAATGAGCGGGATTCGGAAGCGAGTTTTCAGCCGGAGCTCGAGTGTCTCTTGATCCCTTGCATCAGCGGCAACGACGATGGCGCGCGCCGCGCGGGTGGACCCGCACTGCCCGAAGGAAGAGTGAAGCCGGGAATCGCCCTCCCTGATCGATCTGCGAGCGTGACATATCATGGCATAGATCAGTCTGGAGGTTTGCAGCGATGTCGCAGGTTGCGAAGTTATTCCGCAATGGGCGCAGCCAAGCGCTTCGTTTGCCGGCGGAGTACCGGTTTGAAGGCGCGGAGGTGTTTGTCCGGCGCGACCCCCAGACCGGCGACGTAATCCTCTCACGCCGGCCGGAGTCCTGGAAGGAATACTTTGAGCTTGTAAAGCACTTGGAACTGCCCGAGGATTTCCTCAGCGACCGCCACGACGAATCACCTCAGAAGCGCGCGCTTTTCTGATGGCCGTCCGCTATCTGCTGGACACGAATACGGCTAGTTACATCATCAAAGGCAACAAGCCCGGCGTACGCGAGCGCCTCGTCAAGGTACCGATGTCCGAGGTTGCGATTTCGGCCGTCACGGAAGCCGCGTTGCGCTTCGGCGTCGCCCGCAGGCCCGATGCGGCGCGGCTGAAGATCGCAGTCGAAGAGTTTCTGCTGCGGGTAGAAAGCCTCCCTTGGGATTCCGCGTCGGCGCGGCAATATGCTGATTTGCGCGCCACGCTCGAACGAGTTGGGACTCCCATGGGAAATCTGGATATGACGATTGCCGCCCAGGCGCTCGCCGCCGGCGCCGCGCTGGTCACCAATGATCGAGTCTTCCGGCAGGTCAAGCAGTTGAGGGTGGAAGACTGGAGCCGATAGCCGCTGCGGACGAGGGTCTGACGGCGTTGCGCCGAGGCGGCGGCGAACCTACTGTGAGGGTGGTTTCTGGATCGCTTTGCGGAGAGCTTCTTGCCAGGCGGGTCCCTTGTTTTTTGCGGCTTCCATTACGGTTTGGCCCTTGTTGTTGCGGATGGTGAGGTCCGCACCGTGTTTGATGAAGAGCGCGATGGCGTCAGGGTCGAACGTCGTAAAGATGGGCGTTTCGCCGTCATTGTTTCGGGCGTTCACGTCGGCTCCGAGCTTTAGCAACTCCTCTTCGACTCCAGTCAGATTGGCTTCGTGAAGGGGTGTATTTCCATTGTTGTCGCGGGCATTCACATCAGCGCCGGCTTCCGCGAGCAAACGCAAGGATTCCGCCATTTCGTTCTCCCGGGCTTTGGTACCATGTTCTGCGGCCGCAAACATCGCAGTCTTTCCTTCGCCGTCGCGCTTCTCGAGATCCGGGTGGTAGCCGAGAATCAAACGCACCATGTCCGGATTTCCGGAGCTTGCGGCTTCGATCAGGACGCTCCGTGCAGCGGTGGGCGGCGCAGGAACAGGTCCGCCGAAGTATGGGGCGGCTCGTTTGCTGAGATCCGCATTCGGGTTAGCGCCATAACCGATTAACGCTCGCGCCGCGCCTAAGTCTCCTGAACGCGCGGCGCCCGCCAGCGCCAGGTCTTTATCGCCCTGATCGTTCTCGCTCGCCTTGGCTTCAATGAAGGCCTGTAGAGTCTCGGGATGACGGCTGGCGGCAGTGAGCCATCCCACCGAATCCAAGGGATTCTCGAAGGATGGTTCCTGTGCTTTTGTGGGGCGGAGCGGTTCCAAGGGAATGCCCGCTTCCAGAAAGTCCCGAACCGTCGCAGCCTTGCCCCGCGTCGCAGCCTCCTTCAGCATGAGTTGTGCCTCGGCA
>JASHQD010000146.1 GCA_030037755.1 Terriglobia bacterium | reverse complement strand
GGGCTTCTGCGATTCGAACAACGCAACGGCAAGGGGAAACCGCGCCCGCATCACCAGCGAAGGATCCACGGCCAGGGCGGCGCGAAACTCCGAGATCGCGTCATCATAGCGGTCGCTCCTCAGATCCTCATAGCCACGTCCGAGGTGCGCCTCAGGAGTCTCCGCCGCTTGCGACCCGCCAGACGCCGCAGGTGGGAGAGTCTGGCTGAGTGCCGCTACTGCCGTGCCCAGAACCAACAGCATGGACGTCCACAATTGCCTACGAATGACCATAAGTCCAACTAAATGTGAAGCCTGCTGGCCGTTCACGGGGCGACGTGATCCCGACCTATACGGCTGACGCTCTGTTTGGCTTGGTTTCCTAATCACCCACGCCCTTGCAGCCGCCCGACACGGCTGGTTCACAATTAAATCCAGCAGCCGGAGAACTGTCAAGATTTTTCGGGATCAGATGGCGCTTTGGGGTGGATTAGATAATTTGATCGGATTGTGCGGGCCACGCGCACAGCACTTGCCGGGGACTTCCCCGGTCGCGCCGGCTTTATTCTTCCTTCAGCACGGCAACCGGATCCAGCCGAGCCGCGCGGCGCGTGGGCAATGCGCAAGCGGCCAGCGCGATGGCTCCCAGCAGGATAGTCACCGCACCAATCACCAGCGGATCGAGAGGCCGCACCCCATAAATCTGGCTGGCGATTGCCTTCTGCAGACCGGCGGCGCCGGCGAATCCTGCTCCGAGGCCGAGGGCCACAAGTACCAAGCCTTGCCGGAGCACCAGCCTTACAACCCCCGCCGGCGTGCTCCCCAGCGCCATGCGGACGGCAATCTCGCGTCGCCGCTGGCCCACCATGTAGGCAACGACTCCGTAGATGCCGATCGCGGAGAGGAACAACGCCAGGCCGCTGAACGCCAACGCCAGCAGCAGCGAGGTCCGGCGGGACGACATCGAGAGCGTGGCGCGCTCCTCCATCGTCCTAACGTCGGACAACGGTAACTCCGGATCGATCTCGGCCATCGCCCTGTGGATGGCGGGCACGACGTCCGTTGCGGCGCCGCTGCTCCTGACTGCAAACGTATAGTCGCGAGATGGCGCCTGCGCGTAAGGGAAATAGTACGTCCCGTACGCGCTCCCGGTCCCGGCGAGATCGACCAGCCTGACGTTGCCCACCACACCGACTACCTGGAACCAGTGAGTATGCGCGCCGGGCGCGCTGGGGTCCTGCAGATTGTCCGAGGTATACATCCGCCGTCCGATCGGATCGCGATCCGGCCAGAAGTGATGCGCCAGTTGTTCATCAACGATGATTGCCACCGGAGAATTTTCATTGTCGCGATCATCGAAATAGCGTCCGCGAATGAGGGCGATCTTCATCGTCTGGAAGTAGCCGGGCGTGACGATGAGATCGTGCGGAGCGACCAGGGATTCGCCCGGCTTCATAACGTAGCCCTCGGCCATAATCACGTTGTCGTTTGCGTTGTTGCCGAGCGGGATCGTGGTTGTGGCTCCGGCAGCCGCTACACCCGGCAGGCTCCGGATCGAATCGAGCGCCCGGTTCAGAACATTTCGCAAGTCCGCATTCGTGCGATAGGATGGCGGGACGTCCGTGGACGCCGTGACCACCCCCTGAGTCGTAAAGCCCGGATCAACCGCCAGCAAATGGCGAAAGCTGGCCAGCAGCAGTCCCGCACCCATTAGCAGCACGAATGCCAGTCCGATCTCAGCGCCAACCAGGCTGCGGCGCAGGCGTCCGGAGCGGTCGCTGCTCCCTGCGCGGCCGCCCTCGCGTAGCGTGCTGTTTAGATTGAGCCTGAAGGCACCGGCAATCGGCACGAGTCCAATCAGCGCGCCGACCGTGATCGCCAGAGCCAGGGCCACCAGAATCACGGTGCCGTCCAGGCGCACTTCCTGCCCCCGGGGGAAACGGTCGAGTCCGACTGCCGTCACGGCGCGCAGGAGCGGTGGAGCAAGCAGGACACCCAAAATGCCCCCGGCTCCCGCCAGCAGCACGTTTTCGACGATTAACTGGCGCGAAAGCTGAGCCCGGCTTGCGCCCAATGCGAGGCGGGTGGCGACCTCTTTCGTCCGCCCACTCCAGCGGGCCAGCGCCAGGTTGGCGATGTTCAATCCTCCGATGGCGAGCACTAACAGTGCCCCGCCCCACAGCAAAATCAGGGAACCTTCCACGTTCTTGACCAGGATGTGCTGAAGTGGATCGACCCTGGTATGGAAGCCCGCGTTAATGAGGAAAGACCTGAACTCGGGCATCCGTTCCAGGTTGGTGGCGTTGAGCGCGTTAACCTGCGCCTGAACCTGGGCAATCGTGGCGCCTGGCTTGAGCCGCCCAACGTCTACCCAGTTGTTGCTATGGTATCGAGTCTTTGCCTCGGCGGTGAAGGCCAGCGGAACCCAGAAGCGGACCTCCGGGTAGAGAAAGAGGAAGTTCTGCGGCATGATGCCCACCACCGTGAAAGGGACCCCGTAGAAGCGCAGTTCGCGTCCGATCGCGGATGGGTCGCCGCCATAGAGCTGCTGCCAAAGCGCGTGACTGAGAATCACCTCGTGGTCGTGCCCGACCTCGCCCTCGTCCGGCGTGAAGGTGCGTCCGCGGGCGGGAGCAATCCCGACCAGCTTGAAGAAGGAGGGCGTCACTTCCATGCCCGGAACCTGCTCCGCCCTGCCGTTGACATCCAGCGTCATGTCGGTCTGATCGAACATCGCCTGGTCTTGCAGCACCGTCACGGCACGAAGGCGGTCATAGTAATCGGGCACGGCGCTCACGTCCTGATCGGGGGCGCCGGCCTTCGGATACTGGTTGGCCATCATAACGATCGCATTGGCGTTCGGTATTGGAAGCGGGCGCAATAGAACTGAATCCACGATGGCAAAGGTGGCGGTGTACGCCGCCATGCAGATGGCCAGCGTCAGTATCACGGTCGCAGTAAATCCCCTGTCGCGGAGCAAAGACCTTGCGCCAAGCTTCATGTCGAGAATGAGGTTCCTCAACATGATTCCTTCTCCTCTGCCTTAATAATACGCAGTTGCGCGACTCGCGGTTCGAAGAATTCCGGCATCTTATCGGCCACGGTTTGACCAGGAGGGCGGTTATTCCAGAACGTTTCGGCGGATTTGCCGAGGCTGCCCACGCGATCAGCGTACGATCCCATGGCCAGCAGAAGCAGGCTGGTTGTGCGGTCCGTGCCTGTGCCAGTCAGCCGAGGGCGCCCGAGGGCTTTCCTGCCGCCTCGATCACGCTGCCTCGAGCCCCGGCCCAGCAAGCTCTCAAGCCCGGCCATAGGCTACATCGAGGGCCTCCGAAGGAGCTTGACAGACAGCTTTTGATATGCTACAAAGGCGTTTCCGGTTCGGAGGATATGCATGCGGCTCCTTCGATCATGCCGTCTCGCCCCGCCCTCTGCTGACGAAATACCGTCGGCAACCAAGAAGAATGCTGTGCCTGTTCCCGGCCTCGAGTTGGCACGGCGTGTGCGCCCCGAGGAAGCGGCCTCGAGGGAAAGATGTGGCCATAATAAAACTGGAATGTGCTCTGGAGTCAATCGCTTGTTCCACCATCGTTTGGCTCCTTTCGCCTCCGCGCTGTGCCTGCTTTATGTTCTGTTGCCGCTCGGCGCCTCCGCCGCATACTCGTCACTTCTCACCCGTCACTTGTCACTGGAGCCTCAGTTGCCAGCCGCCACCTGCCGCTTGCCACTCTCTGAGCAGCAGGCGCCGATCGCGCTGCCTCCCGACCTGGCGGCGCTGATGCAACAAGCGGAGGACGATCTCCAGCGCAACGACTACCAAGGTGCTCTCGCGCCGCTGAAGAAGATTACCGCCGCCGCGCCGGAAACGGCAGCAGCCTGGTATTACTTGGGTTACGCCCAACACGGGCTGCATCAGGATGGTGACGCGCGCCAGGCTTACGAAAAGGCCGTAACGCTGAACCCCGATCTGGCCGAGGCCCAGGTGAACCTCGGGGCTCTGTTGGTGGCCGCTCACGAATTCGCCGCCGCGCTGCCCCACTTGCAGGCAGCCGTCAAGCTGAAACCGAACGATCCTCACGCCCATTTGAGCCTTGCCCTTGCGCTTGACGGCGCGGACCGGCGGGATGCTGCCCTCCAGGAATTCCAGCGGACAACCGAACTCGATCCCGGGTCGGAGATCGCTCTCTACGAGGCAGGACACATCGAGCTTTCGGAGAAGCACTTCACTGAAGCCGCAGCGGACCTTGCCAAGGCGGCTGCGCTCCGCCCGGATGACGCCGCTGCCAAGCGCGATCTCGCCGCCGTCGACGAGGCCCAGGGGCAATTCGCCGGGGCCGGGCAGCAGCTCGATGCATACTTGAAGCTGCGGCCGGGAGACACGATGGCGCGCGTCCATCTCGCGCACATTTACCTGGATCAGCACCAGACGGATCTCGCCCTGGCGCAGCTTCAACAGATTGATCCGTCAGAGCCGCTGCCTCCGGATGTGGAAGCGTCACTCGCAGACGATTACGCCCTGGCCGGAAAACTCAGCGACGCCGAGACTCACTATCGTAAGGCGCTCCAGTCGCTCGGTGACCAGGCAGATCTGCACCGCGCGCTCGCCGAGACGCTGCTGAAAGAGAAAAAGAATGCCGAAGCCGAGGCCGAATTCCGCAGGACGCTCGCAATCGATCCGCAAAACACCGCTGCGCTCAAGGGCCTCGGGACGAGCATCTATCTGGAAGAACGGTACGCGGACGCCGCACCGATCGTCGAGCGGCTGCTACAATTGCCGGGAGCGTCACCGGGCTTGTATTTTATCCTGGCAACGTGTTATGACCATGTACGCGACCGTCCGCGGGCGCTGGCGGCGTACAAGCAGTACCTGGCGCGGGCCGACGGCTCCAATCCGGACCAGGAGTGGCAGGCCGAGCAGCGCGCGAAGCTCCTGAGCCGCGAGATCGCGAAGGGGATATAATGTGCGTATGAGGCTCGTCCGTCCGGCAGGCATTATCGCCGTGATCGCGACCGTGGCACTCGCCATCCTGGCCGCACCGTCCCACCTTGGCGCGAAGCACGAAGAGACCGAACAGGAATTGCTGGCGCGCATCGAGCACGAAACGAACGTTACCAAGAAAGCTCGCCTGCAGGCGGAACTCGCCACCTTGAAGCTGGAGCAGGCGGCGGCAGCTTTCGATCATGATCAGTACGACTCCGGCAGAAGTCTGCTGCAGCAGTACACGGGCTTGATCCACAAGGCGTGGAATGTACTGGAGCAAAGCGGGCGCGATGCCACACGGAAACCGCAGGGTTTTAAGTTTCTCGACATAAGCCTGCGCGAGAACGCCCGCGCCCTGGCCGATCTGGCTGAGCGCACCCCCTACGCGGATCGCGGCGCCATCGAGGAAACCGTCAAAACGGCCGACGCTGTTCACAGCAAGGTCATGGCGGCGTTGTTTCCGGACGGCGTAAAGGAAGAGGAAGTGCCCGATTCGTCGCCGGCCAAAGCTCCCGCGGGATCGCCCCCGGACGCGGCGGCTCCAAAGCCGGGGTCTTCGCTCATCTCTGCGGAGCCGCACCCATGAAGCCGCTGCGGCGAACAGTCGAAATCCCCCTGTTTCTGGCCTTCCTTGTGATTGCAACTGCGCCTGCCAGGCCGTTTCAGTTGCACGCGGATGATCCCGCGTCGCTGACCCAGGAAGAAGAGGACCGGGTGCGCGACGCCCAGGACCCGAGCGAGCGCATTGGCGTCTACATGGAACTGGCCGGGGAGCGTCTGGAGCGATTCAACGCGATGCGGGCGACGCCGCCCGATCCGAGCGATCCCACTTATCGCGCCGAGACGCTAAGCCGGCTGCTCAGCCAGTACATTGCGCTGGACGACGAGCTCAAGAACTGGATTGAAGACCAGTACAGCACCAATAACGACATGCGTAAGGGTCTGCGGGCGCTGATCAACCAGGCCCCGCAGCAACTCGCCCTGCTCAACCAGGACAATCAGGCGCCCGACCACTTCGGCGCCGACTATCGGCAGGACCTTTCCGACGCCATTACGGACATGAACGATACCCTGAATGGCGCCACCCGCGCGCTCGCCGACCAGGAAAAGAAGTATGGCGCCCTGAAGCGCGAGGAGGCGCAGGACGCCAAGTCCGCCAAGCTCGCGGCCCAGGAAGAAAAGAAGCAGGAAAAGGACGATCGCAAGCTGCGCAAAAAAGAGAAGCAGCAAGGCGCGGTTCCGGAAGACGAGGATCAGCAGAACTGAGTGGGCGCCCCGGAATCCAAACTGCCGGAGCGCGGCACCGGTCGGCCAGCCTGCGAGCCCCTGGCGCCCATGGCCCGAACCGTGGGCCGGCCTGCCAGCCAGCTTCGGCTCTGGGAGGATCCGGCTTCCGCGCCGCCACCCGCAGCCGCCGTACCGGCGGCAGACTCCACCGAAAACCAGCGGCGGCCCCTCGCACCTGGCGCCGGCGTAGCGGCAGCCGGGGAAAGCGAGCGCGCTTCACAGGCGGAGATCGACCTCGATTCCGTTTTCTTTCGTGTTTTCCAGCGCTTGCGCCTGCGCCGCGAGGCGCCGGTTTTCCACGCAGCCTTTTATCCTTTTGCCGGTCTGCGCAGCACCATTCGTGCCAAGAGCGGAAATGTGGTTGAGGTGCGCGTCTCGGACCTGCTCTCCGGGGCACGCCCCCTGGTACTCGAAGCGCTGGCCGAGATTCTGCTCACGCGCCTGTATCGTTGCCGCACGTCGCGCGAGGCCGGCGAATGCTATCAGGCGTGGGCGCATAGCGCGCCGGTGCAGCGCCGCATTGACGAGGTGCGGCGCGCGCGCGGGCGGAAAGTCCTGCGGCCCCCGCGCGGACTGCGCTTCGATCTTCGGGAGGTTTTCGCCGCTCTCAACCGGCGCTTTTTCGGTGGAGAGCTCGAGGGCGTCCGCATCGGCTGGAGCCCGGTGCGATCACGAACGGCGCTCGGTCACTACGACAGCTCGCACCGCACAATCACCATCACGCGCTGGCTGGATTCGCCGCGCGTCCCGCGCTACGTGGTCGATTACCTGGTATTTCACGAAATGCTTCACGCGCGCATTCCAGTGGAGCATCGCAATCACCGGCGCGTAGTCCACTCGCCGGAGTTCCTGAGGGCGGAGCGCGCCTTTCCCGATTACGCGCGGGCCGCGCGCTGGTTGCGCCTGGGCAGGCGGGGACGCGCAGATGAAGGGTCATGGGAAGAAATGTAGCCGGGATCAGATGGTGCCCGGCGCCTTGGTGTATCCCTTGGCCGCGTCCTGGTAAGCCTGAATGTTAGATTTGTCGACGATACCGATCCCGGTATCCATCAGCGTGGGCAGCGGCGAAGCGGGCGCCGAGCGCCAATTGGCGAATTCGTGCACCACGTTGTGGTGGAGATCGTCGAGCGATTGCAGCCCGTAGAACGCCATCGTGTAAGGCTTCTGGGCGACAGAGGACAGAATGGTGCCCCCGGCAATGAAGTCGAGGGTTTCGGCATCCTTGTCCATCGCGACGACCGGAATCTTGCCGTCAAGGTTCAGCCGGTGCAGCGTCTCGCCAGCGCCCGGTCCGCCCGAAGCTTCGAG
>JASHQD010000145.1 GCA_030037755.1 Terriglobia bacterium | reverse complement strand
GAGATGAAGAAGCTGCAGGGCGTGCTGAACCAGCTGGCGCCGCAGTGAAAGGGTGGGAACTGCCTGATGAAAGAGGTTGCGATCTCCGACTTTAAAGCGAAATGCGTCGGTCTGCTCGATCAGGTTCACAGAACGAGGAAGCCCATCCGGATCACTCGTCGCGGTCAGCCGCTGGCGGATGTGGTCCCGCCCTCGCCTTCAGTCCGCAAAGGGCACTGGCTCGGCTCGATGAAGGGCAGAATGGAAATCCTTGGTGACGTGGTCTCTCCGGTCATCGAGGAAAGCCAACGGTGAGCCTGTAAGGGGTGGACCACCTCCAATTTCTGACTGTTGACTGTCGACTTTGCCCTCGAACTTATGGTTACCCATCTCATTGACTTGATCGGCGGCTGGATCGTCGCCGTGATCTCTGCCGGCGGATACGGCGGCATCGTGCTGCTCATGGCGATCGAATCCGCCTGCATTCCGCTGCCTTCGGAAGTGATCATGCCCTTCTCGGGCTATCTCGTTTTTACGGGACGATTCAAGCTCGCGTGGGTCGCCGTTGCCGGAGCGCTCGGCTGCAATCTGGGGTCAATTGTGGCCTATTACGTGGGAGCGCGCGGCGGGCGCCCGCTTGTGGAACGGTACGGGCGCTATGTGCTCGTGTCGCATCACGATCTCGATCGCGCCGATCGCTGGTTCGCGCAGTACGGAAACAGCACCGTCTTTTTTGCGCGATTGCTGCCGGTGATCCGCACCTTTATCGCGCTCCCAGCCGGCGTCTCGCGCATGAACTTTTTCCGCTTCAACATCTACACCTTCCTGGGATCGCTGCCGTGGTGCCTGGCGCTGGCCTATGCCGGACTGCGTCTCGGCGCGCGATGGCCCGAAATACGGGACTACTTCCACCGTTTCGACGCTGTCATTGGCGTGGCGATTGTGGCCGGCGCCGTATGGTTCGTCTACACGCACTGGAAGAATCGCGTCCGGGGCGAGTAGCACGAGTCGGATTTGTCAGCGTGCGCGCGCAGAGTTCGAACGCTCGGAATCACTTTGGCAACACACTAAAGGGCGGCGTATAAACGCTGAGGTCGACCGCGGGAGCTATCGGGACGGCATCGGGCCACGATTCCGCTGACTTGTTGCACCCGGAGCTGTCCAGGTACGACTCCGCCGTAATCGCCTGATGCGGACCGCTGGCGACAAAAAGCGTGGGGACGGCACCAAACGCCGTGGCTTCCACCCACGGACCGAAGCTCGCATATTGGTAGGGTTGACCGGTGCAATCCGAAGTGAGAAAAAGCAAACTGCTTACACTCGTCAAGAAGGAATCTCTCTGCACGTCAACCGGGAGCCACTCACCTTTGAACGGCATGGCAACGGTGGTCAGGTTTCCCGATCCTCCATACTGAACGCCAATAACGGGTCCTAGTAGTTTTCCGTTGGCATCGACAACCACAAAACCTTGCGGAAGGGTATTGGTGGATTGTGCCCTTGCCTGCCTGACCGCTTCAAAAATGCCTGCCGCAACGAGAATCGTGGCGGCCACGGAAATCGTCACTCGTAATCTCATTTTTCTTGCCTCCTTTTCGGCGCGGATTCTACTACTCCCGAGTCGCAACTGCAACGAGGCGTCGGTCGTCCCGGTCGTGCCTGCCGGGGCGCCATATCTTACTGTTGACTAAACTCTAAAGAAGTATGCTATCGATCCATAAGGCCACCCCGGCTGTGTCGAGGCAGAACCATGGCCTCAGGAATCGCCAATCCCGGAAGATTACGCGGTGCAGGCGGAGCGAGCGCCGTTGATGGGCACTGGCATGTGGGCGCCGGGAGAGCGTGCGTTCGAATCTACGCGCCTAGGCTCTGATCTCCGGGTCAGTCGGCCGGCCCCCCCCTTCGATCGGGGGTAAACGAACCCATAAGTCGCTTGAGATCAGCCAGTTCCACAAAAGCGGTTCAGAACAAAGCCAAAACAAACCCATAAGCCTTTTATAATGTGACTTATAGGTGAAAACACGGCGATCAAACGACACAAGAGGCGGCTTTCGAGACGAGCGCTCACGCCCCGAGGCCGATCGATCTAAGCCACGTTATTTGAGTGCGATAGCGCATTTTCTGACAAGCCCGGGCGTCAGTCGAAGAACCAACCGGCAACGTCGCTTTTGGGGCACCGATTGAAGGTCTGCAGCCTGCAATACTCTGAAAACAAAGGATTTCAATTCTTGGAAGTGTAAACAAGCAGAGGAAAAAGCCTGAATTCCGATGAGAGAGTCGTGGCGATCGGAATGCGGCTAAGGCGCACGACCACTCTACTAGCCACTACCAACGAGCCACTGCTATTCACACCGCAGCGCGGCTAAGGGATCGATTCGCGTGGCGCGCCGCGCCGGAATGTAGCACGCGAGCAGCGCAATCGCAGCAAGCAGAGCGGCGACGGCGGCAAGTGTGACCGGATCGGTAGGCTTAACCCCAAAGAGCAACGAGGTGAGAAAGCGGGTGAGGAACAGCGCGCCGATCAAGCCCAGCGCGATTCCGGCCGCCGCGCGCTTCGCTCCTTGCGAAACCACGCTGCGGAGAACATCCGCGCGCCGGGCGCCCAGCGCCATGCGGACGCCGATTTCGCGCGTTCGTTGGGTCACCGAGTAAGACATCACACCGTAGATCCCAACCGCGGCCAGAACGAGCGCCAGGGCCGCAAACGCGGCGAGCAGAGCCATGTTCAATCGCGGCTCCGACACAGAGCGGTAGACAAGCTCTTGCATGCTGGCGACCTCATAGAGCGGGAGCTCCGGGTCAACGCCTTCGATCACGCGCCGGACGGCAGGGATCATGCTCAGCGGATCGGATGACGTTCTCAGCACCACCGTCATGTCGCGCATCAGGAACGGAATCGGCGACTGCTGGTAGGGCAGGTAGATCGCAAAGGATTCGGAATCTGACAGGGCGAATTGTTTCACGTCGCCGGCAACTCCAACCACCGAGTACCATCCTGCGTCTGAGAAGCCGGGATCAACGCGTTTGCCGATCGGGTCACCCTGTGGCCAGAGCCGTCGCGCCAAACTCTCGCTGATCATCAGGACGTGCGGGCTTGTTGGCGTATCGTGATCGTCAAAAGCGCGGCCGCTGCGCAGGGGAATGCCGGCAGCCCGAAAGTAGTCGCCGCCAACCAGGCTCTTTAAAGAGATCAGCGGGGGAGATCCTGGCGGAGGAGGCGCCGCGCCCTCGACTTGGGTGTCGCCCTGAATATCAAGTTCTCCGAAAGGCAGGCCGAAGACAACTCCCGCAGCACACGCACCCGCTGTAGCGGCGGTGTCCCCACCGCCGCCTCGCACCGTGGGCCTCCCGGCGGTGTCCCCACGGTCGCCTCCCACCATGGGCCTCCCGGCGGTGTCCCCACCCCCACCTCCCACCATGGGCCTCCCAGCGGTGTCCCCACGGCCGCCTCGCATCATGGGCCTCCCGGCGGTGAGGACACCGCCGCTACAGCCGGGCAAATTGCTCAGGCGCGCAAGAACCTGCTGCTCGAACGCGATCATCGCGGCGGACGTCGGGTAACGCGACTCGGGAAGGCTCAGGTTCATGGTGAGGACGTTTGCAGGGTCGAATCCCGGATCAACTTTCATGAGCGCGAGAAAGCTGCGGATGAGCAGGCCGGCGCCCACCAGAACGATCAGGGCCAAGGCTATCTCGCCGGTCACGAGCAGGCTTTGAAAGCGCCCTTGGCGAGCACCAAGCCCGGATTGCCCGCCACCTTCTTTGATAGTGGCAGCGAGATCGGTACGGGATATTCGCCATGCCGGTGCGAGTCCGAACAGGACTCCCGTGAGCAGGGAAAGGGCAACCGTGAAGCCGAGCACCCGGCCATCAATCCCCGCCGACGCCATGCGCGCGGCTGCTGCGGCCGAGCCGAAAAAGCTGTGAGGCAGGTGGGATGCCGCCGAAGCGACCAGAGGATAGCCTCCGTAAGCCAGGAGCAAACCCAGCGCGCCGCCCAGCACTCCCAGCAGAACGCTCTCGGTGAGCATCTGCCGGATTACGCGCGCCCGTCCGGCACCCAGCGCGCTGCGGATGGCAATCTCGCGTTGACGAGCCGCGGAACGCGCCATTAGCAGGTTGGCGACGTTGACACAGGCGATCAAAAGCACCAGCCCTACGGCGCCGAACAGTACCAGCAGCGGCGTGCGAAGATCACCGCCGATCTCGTAACCGAGAGGCATCAGCGTGGTGCTGGTTCCAGCAGCACCGTGGTTCCCGTTGCGGCGATCGAGGTCCGCGGCGAGGACGCCTACCGCGGCGCGCGCCCGATCCATCGGCACGTGGGGCTGCAGCCTGACCAGGACGCGCATGCTGGCATTATTGCAATCGGCGGCCAAAACCAGCGGCGTCCAGAAGTCTGAGTCGTTGGGGAATTCGAGGCCGGGAGGCATGACGCCTGTCACCGTGAAGAACTGGTCATCGAGCTTGATGGACTGGCCGATCACGCCCGGGTCAGACGCAAAGCGGCTGCGCCACAACCGGTCGCTGATCAGGACCACACTGGCTTTGGCAGGCTGCTGGTCATCGGTTGCGAAGGCTCGTCCGAGCGCCGGACTGACACGGAGCAGCGGGAACAGACTCGCCGTAATTTCCGACCCGATCAGCCGCTCCGGCGTCCCTCGCCCCGTGAAGTTCGCGGTACGCTCATTGAATCCGCCGACCTCGGCGAAGAGCTGAGTTTGCTTCTGCCATTCCTGGTAGTAAGGGCCACAGACGGCTTCAGGTCCCGCAAAGACGACGTCGTGACTGCTGCTCACCCATGCCGTCAGGATGCCATGGGCGTCGCGGAACGGGAGCGGGTTGAGGATCACCGCGTTCACTGCACTGAAGATCACCGCGTTGGCACCGATGCCGAGAGCGATGGTGAGCACGGCCACCAGAGCGAAGCCCGGACTGCGGCGCAGTTGACGCCAGGCGTAACGCAGATCCTGTCCCAGGCGGTCGATCCAAAGCCATCCCCAGGCGTCGCGGCCCTGCTCGTGAATCAGGAGACTGTTGCCGAACTCGAGTCGGGCTGCAGATCGGGCTTGATCGGGCGACAGGCCGCTCTCGATTCCACTTTGCGTCTTAAGGTCGAGATGATTCTGGATTTCCTCATTGAGCTCGCGGTGAAATCGGCCGCGATGAACGAGGGTAGCAAGCCGGCGCAATGCCTCGCGAAGCCACGTCATGTTTTCTGCCCTCCTCGATCCTTGCCGAAATCTATTCGCACCGCAACGCCACCGTAGGCTCCACTCGGGACGCTCGACGCGCCGGGAAATAGCACGAGACCAGCGCGACCAGCAGCACGATCAGGGGCGTGCCCGCCACAACCCATCCGCTGTGAACACCGACCCAGCCCTGGAAGCTCGCATTGACGAGGCGCGGCATGCCGATTGCGATCAAAGCGCCGATTCCCACACCTACCAGAATCATGGGCATCGAACCGCGAAATACAAGCAAGAGCACTTCGCGGCGGCGCGCGCCGAGCGCCATGCGCACGCCCAACTCATGCGTCCGCCTGCCGACAAGATACGCCATCAAACCATAAATCCCGACGGCGGCCATCACCAGAGCGATAAACGCAAACCCGCCCATCAGTTCGGCCATGATATCGTCACCCTGGCCGGAATCCTGAAGCACGCGATCCATGGTTCTGAAGTTCTCAACGGGCTGGTCTTTGTCGACGCTCCACACGGCCTGGCGCAGGGAGGTCACGAACGCGGCGGGGTTCGCGTGGAGCCGGACCACGAAATCCATCGACGTGTCGGGCGCCTGGAGAAACGGAATAAACACGTGAGGCCGCCATGTGGTTTGTCCCATGTACTCGTTCACGTCGCCTGCGATGCCGACGACCTCGCGCCAGACGGGTGGAGTCGCGCCGGGAGCACCGGATGCCGGGGCTCCGTCGCGGGTAAGGCTGATGTAGCGCCCAAGGGCGTTCTGGTTCGGGAAGAATTTCCGGGCGAAGGCCTCGTTGACGATCACGACTGGAGCAGAGTTGGCGTT
>JASHQD010000144.1 GCA_030037755.1 Terriglobia bacterium | reverse complement strand
ATGTTCTGGCCCTCTTTGTCCTGGATGAAGAGCTGGACGGCGCGTTCGACGGAGACGGCCTCGCTCGGCTGGGCAGGCTTGCCGAGGGCGGCGTTCTCGTAGGAAAGCTCGATCTCTTTCTTGACCCGCTCGGCGCCGGCCCAGGTCTTGGACTTGGTGGCCTTCCGGTGTTGCTTGCCGTCGTGCGACCAGCGGATGTGCTTCCAGCAGTTGCAGCGCTTGTAAAACGGATCGGCGGCGTGCTCGCACCATTCGTCGTGGCGGACGAAAATCGTGATGACTGGGACCTGCATGTTGACCTCCTCAAACGAGGTCTAGCACAGGTCGGGCGTGAAAATCAAGCACGATTTTAGCACAACTTTTTTAATGCTCGCTGTAGCAGATTGATTCTTAAGCCAGATAGATCTGGCGGAGAGGGTGGGATTCGAACCCACGTGCCCGCTTTTGGCAGGCAAGACGCTTTCGAGGCGCCCCCGTTATGACCACTTCGGTACCTCTCCGCAAATTGAGTGATTGAGTGATCGGGTGATTGAGCGAATGGAGCCGTCAGTCACTCAATCGCCCGATCGCTCAATTGTTTCCCCATATTCCGACGCGTGCGGAAGAATTCGCGTACGACCGATGCACATTCCTGCTCGAGAACTCCTTCCGTGACCTCCACCCGATGATTAAGTTTGGGGTGGTTCAGCACGTGGAGGACGGACCCTGCGGCGCCGGCTTTGGCGTCGCGCGCGCCGAAAACCAGGCGCTCGATTCGCGCGTGGATGATGGCGCTCGCGCACATCGCGCACGGCTCAATTGTAGCATAGAGGCTGCAGCCGGCCAGCCGGTAGTTCCCGAGCTTCCATCCGGCACGCCGTAGCGCGAGGACCTCCGCGTGCGCGGTAGGATCGTGCAATTGGATCGGACGATTGTGGGCGCGAGCGATGACGTGTCCTTGATGGACCACCACCGCTCCGACCGGCACTTCGTCCTCCGCTTCCGCGCGAGCCGCTTCCCGCAGGGCCGCGCGCATGAAGCGCACGTCCAGGTTGTAACCTTGCGAGGCGGAGTTGGACGCCCTACTTTGTATGCCGGCGTTCCGCGGCGCCTCACCGTGAGACAGGCTGACCGGGACGCGCTTGCTCGATTTGGCCGGAGCGTGCATTGTGTCCTCATCCTAGCACCGGGGCGGAAAGGCCGTGCGCCTAACGCTGCTGCCAAGCACACACAAAAGGCGTCGCGGCTCGCGCGGCGGTGGTAACATCGTCAAGTCGTGATTTGTCGAACCTGGAGTCGTCGAGGAGGGCACTCATGCACCTTGTAAATCGCAGGGACTTTTTGCGCGGCAGCGCCGCCGTCGCGACGCTGGCCGCGACTGGAGGACGCGCGCTCAGGCTATGGGGCAATCCGCTCGGACTGCCGATCGGCCTCGAGCTTTACACCGTTCGGAAGGAGTTTCTGGCCGACCCGAAGGGCACTCTGCAGCAGGTAGCCGCGATCGGGTACGGCGAGGTGGAGTTGTTCAGCTTTGGAAAGAACAGTCCGTCTGAACTGAAGCAGATGGTCGATGCCGCCGGACTCAAGGCGCCGGCCGGGCATTGCAGCGCGGAGGATCTGAAGAAGGACACGACGCCGCTCGTCGACGACTTCCGCGAGGCGGGTTTGCAGTACATGGTCTGCGCCTTTCCGGCACACCGGCCGGGCGCACAGCAGCCCATGGCTCACCCCGCCGGGCACGGGTTCAGTCCGTCGTTCGACCAGGATGACTACAAGTGGATGGCGGAGGTTTTCAATCAGACCGGCGAAAAGTGCCGTCAGGCCGGCCTCACATTCGGATACCACAATCACAATCTCGACTTCAAAACGTTCGATGACAAGCCGGCTCTCGATGAGTTGATGGCCAACACCGATCCCAATCTTGTCAAGCTTGAACTCGATTGCTACTGGGCGGCGAGAGCAGGAAAGGATCCGGTGGACTACATGAAGCGCTATGCCGGCCGGGTTCCTCTGCTTCACGTTAAGGATATGAAATCCGGCACCACACCGACGACCGATATCGGGAAAGGCGGCGACGCCTTCACGGAAGCCGGCCACGGAGTGATCGACTGGAAACGCATCTTCGAGGCCGCGCCCGATGCGGGCGTGAAGCACTATTTCGTGGAGCAGGACCGGTGCGATGACGGCGAACCGATGAACTGCGCGAAGGTGAGTTACGAGTACTTAAAGAATCTGCAGGTGTGAAAAACAGAAGTCAGAAATCAGAAGTCAGAAGTCACAGGAATTTGGCAATTGGCCCGCCGCCCCGACTTCAAGACGGAGCCGAGCGCGTTTTGGCAAGAAGACTGCGGCAGACGCATTGGTTTCAGCCTGCTCATCGGCGTTACGCTGAAGCTCATTTCCAGCCTCACAAGTTCTGACGTCTGACTTCTGGCTTCTGACTTCTCCTCTATGCCACTTCTTGCCCTACGGGCAGCAGCTCTCCCTTTTCCAGATGCCGGATCACGCTGGCGTGGCGCGCGGCATGCGGATCGTGCGTGACCATGACGATCGTCTTCTTGTATTCCTGATTCAACCTTGCCAGAATGTCGAGCACTTCTTCGGCTGAAGTAGCGTCGAGGTTACCTGTAGGCTCGTCCGCCAGGATGAGCTTGGGATCGGTGACGATGGCGCGCGCGATGGCGACACGTTGCTCCTGTCCACCGGAAAGCTGCTTCGGATAATGGTCCAGCCGGTCGCCCAGTCCGACCAGATTCAGCGCCGTCACCGCGTGATCCCGCCGCTCCTGCTTGTTCAAATGCGTCAGCTTCAGCGGCAACTCGACATTTTCAAACGCCGTCAGCACCGGAATCAGGTTGAATTGCTGAAAGACAAAGCCGATGTTGACATTGCGCCAGCGCGCCATTTCACCGTCGGAGAGCGCGCGCAGATTATCGCCAAGCACGCGGATCTCGCCCCTTGTAGGGGAGTCCATGGCCGCAATCAGATGAAGCAGCGTGGTCTTGCCGGAGCCGGACGGGCCCATCAGCGCCACGAACTCGCCCTCCTGCACGTCGAGATCAACATCCTTCAACGCGACTACGTGAAACTCGTCGCGGATATATTCCTTTGAAAGCTGTCGAGCCTCAATGACGATCGGCATACACCAATCTCCCAAAAGTAGCACGCTGTCACGTCTGAGCTATGAAGCATGCAGAATGAAACCCGAAATACCAAACTCAACGGTCCTGATTTCAGACTTCGAACTTCACACCTTATCCCATACCTCGGCATCATTTTCCCGCGGTCGTGGGCGCCCTCTTGAGATCAACCTCCGTTCCCCAGGCGCCGTCCTCCGTGCCGATGCTGAGCTGAATAGCATCAACTGTCACCTTGCCCTTCGCGACCAGCTTGATTGGCTGGCCCTGCCACTCGGAGTTCACGGAAAACGAAATGGCGTCGCCGTCCAGCTTGGCGTCGTCGATCGGCAACTCCTTGCCCTCTGCGCTCAACATGCTGCCGGTCAGCTTGGCGCCATCCATCTTAAAGTTGAACGTGAAGTCCGGACCCTGGTCAGACGCGCCCTTCCACTGGCCGCTGATGTCGGTGGCAGCGAAAACGAGCGATCCAACGAATATGAGGGCGGTGATGCCAATAAGACCGGTGCGGGTAACGCTCATGAGATCTCCTTTCGAAGGTGTAAGTGTGAAGTGTGAAGTGTGAAGTGTGAAGTGTGAAGTGTGAAGTGTGAAGTCGGAAGTCGGAAGTCTGCAGTTTGCAGTCTGAATTATGAAAGTCGAGGCCAAAAACAACAGGTTGACGCCGCACATTCATATGTTAAATTCCAGATTCCAGATTCCAGAGTTCAGATTCCAGAGTTCAGATTCCAGACTTCAGAGTTCAGATTCGAGATTCCATACTTCATACTTCATACTTCATATTTCACACTTCATAATTCTTTTTCAGCTCTTCGCCTGTACTCTTTCTCCATCCTTAAGACCGGCAGGATTCACCACCAGATCCTCCCCGCCGATCAATCCCGATTCGATCCGTGCATTCTGGCCGCTCGTCGACCCTACTTTGACGGGACGGCGAACTGCGCGACCGTCGAGCACGACGAAGACGGCGCCGTTCTGCACGGCCGAAGCGGGCACCGTGATCACCGGCCGCGCACCCTGCGCGCTCGCACCCAACGCTGGCGGCGCGTCTGCGATAAAGGCAACGCTCGCGTTCATTTCAGGACGCAAATACGAGTCGGGATGCAGGATTTGTACCTTGACCTGCACCGTCGCCTTTTGCCGGTCGGCTTTGGGCGAGATCTCTTCAAGTTCGCCCTCGTACTTGCGGTCCGGAAAGGCATCGGTGGTGACGGTCCCTCTCTGGTGCAGATGGAGCTTCGCGAAATCGTTCTGAGCGATGTCGAGCTCGACTTGAAGGTCGTTCAGATTCGCGAGCGTCACCACGTATCCCTTGGCGCCCTTGTCGCCCACAAAGCCGTTGGTCACGAATTCGCCCTGTTCGACCGCGCGCTCGAGGATGGTGCCGTCGATCGGCGATCTGATGATCGTATTGTCGAGCTGATCCTGATCGTAGGCCACGACGCCCCTGGCCTGCTCCACGGCGCCGGCGGCGGCTTGAACCTCTTCCGCGCGCGGACCGAGCTTCACCAGATCGTAGGCCTTCTGCAGCGAATTCACCCGCGCGACCTGGTTCTGGTAGTTGTAGCGGGCATTGTCGAAGTCCTGCCTCGAAACCACGCCGTCCTTGACCAACGCCTGATTACGCTCGTAGAGGAGCTTGGCGTTGGCGAGATCTGCCTGCGCCTGCTCCAGATTCGCCCGCGCCTGCTCGATTTCCTGCGGCCGCGAGCCGTTATGCAGCTCGGTAAGCCGCGCTTCCAGGTTCTCGAGATTCCCCTGCGCCTGTTCCAGTTGCGCGCGATACTCGGTGTCTTCGAGGCGGACGATGTCCTGGCCCTTGCGGACCGGATCGCCCTTCTCGACGCCGATCCACGCCACCTTACCGATCACTTTGGAAGCGACCTGGATTTCGTGAT
>JASHQD010000143.1 GCA_030037755.1 Terriglobia bacterium | reverse complement strand
TCGGAAGTCGCAGGATTTGAAGGAAAATTCGAAGGCCGGTTTCGGTGTTCACAAACCCGAATCCCCCGAGAAGCGCTTGGCAAGCGCAGGGCGTCCGCCAAAGGTCACGGCATCCAGGTGACGCCTACCGACCGGTCGGCAGGTCGTGTATACTGGCAGAAGCTGACGAGGTGAAGGGACGACGACATGATCAAGACTGGAGCTGCGATCCTCTGGGAATGCCTGGAACGCGAGGGCGTTCAGCACGTCTTCGGATACCCGGGCGGCGCGATCCTGCCCGCTTACGACGCGCTGAAGCACAGCACGATCCATCACGTGCTGGTGCGCCACGAACAGGGCGCCACGCACATGGCCGACGGTTACGCGCGCGCTAGCGGACGCGTGGGGGTGGCGGTCGCCACCTCGGGACCGGGCGCGACCAACATGGTCACCGGCATCGCCACCGCGATGCTCGATTCCTCCCCAATCGTCTGTATCACGGGCCAGGTCGGCAGCAAACTGATCGGCTCCGACGCCTTCCAGGAGACTGACATCACGGGGGTCACGCTGCCCATCACCAAGCACAACTACCTGGTGACCCGCGCGGACGAGCTGGCGCGCACGTTGCGCGAAGCCTTCTACGTGGCACGCTCGGGGCGACCCGGTCCGGTGCTGGTCGACATCACCAAGGACGCGCAGCAATCGTCCTGCGAGTTCGACTGGGAGGCGGCGCGGCCGCAACTGCCCGGCTACCGGCCCGATCTCTCGCCGACTGCCAAGGAGTACGCGCAGGCGTTGGAGCTGATCAAGAATTCGAAGCGCCCGGTGATTCTCGCCGGTCACGGCATTCTCGTGTCCGGCGCCATGCGGGAGATCCGCGAGCTTGCCGACCGTACCGGCATCCCCGTTGCCATGACGCTGCTCGGCCTGGGAGCGCTGCCGGCTTCTCATCCGCTGAATCTGGGCATGATGGGCATGCACGGCGAAGCCTGGGTGAATCACACCATCCAGGACGCCGATCTGCTGATCGCGATCGGCATGCGGTTTGACGATCGCGTGACCGGAAGCCTGAAGACCTACGCGCCCACGGCCCGGAAGATCCATATCGACATCGATCCGGCAGAAATCAACAAGAACGTTAAGGTCGATATGGCCCTGATCGGCGACGTGCGCGAAGTGCTGCGGGAAATGATGCCGCAAATCGAGGCGGCCGATTGCAGCGACTGGCGCGATCATATCGACCGGCTGAAAGGTGATTCCGCCGTGCGCGACATCCAGAACCTGCCGGACACCGGCCACCTCTACGCCGCGCACGTGATCAACGATCTTTGGCGCGAGACGCGGGACGACCACACCGTGGTTGTTACTGACGTAGGCCAGCATCAGATGTGGGAGGCGCAGTACTACAAACACGATCATCCGTATTCGCTCATCACCTCCGGCGGGCTTGGCACGATGGGATTCGCTCTGCCGGCGGCGATCGGCGCCAAAGTCGCGCGGCCCGAAGCGGAGGTCTGGGTGGTGGTCGGCGACGGCGGATTTCAAATGACCATGGCGGAGCTGGCCACCATCGTCCAGGAGAATCTGAAGGTCAACATCGCGATCATCAACAACGGCTATCTCGGCATGGTGCGCCAGTGGCAGGAGTTCTTCTACGAGCGCAATTACGCGGCCACGCCGCTGCTGAATCCGGACTTCGTCAAGCTGGGAGAGGCTTACGGCATCCGCAGCATGGCGGTGAGCGAGCGCGCGGGCGTGATTCCCGCCGTGCAAACTGCGCGCCGGCATGACGGTCCGGTGCTGATCGAGTTCAAGGTCGAGCAGGAGGATTCGGTCTATCCCATGGTCGCGGCCGGGGCGGCGCTGCACGAAATGATCCGCCGGCCCAATCCATTGGAGGAGAGAGCGGAGGACGAGTAAGAACCGAAACTCGAAATTCGAAAATCGAAACTCGAACCGTAAACCTCGAGTTTCGATTTTCGGATTTCCATTTTCGCGTTTCGATTTTCGAGTTTCGATTTTCGGATAACAGCCATGATGAATACCTTCGTCGTATACGTCGAAAACAAACCAGGCGTGCTGACTCGCGTCGCATCGCTCTTCCGTCGCCGCGCCTTCAACATCGACTCGCTCACCGTGGGGCGCACCGAAAAACCGGAAGTCTCGCGCATGACGATCACGGTCGACGCTGACCAGGACCAGGCGCGCCGCATCGAGGCCAATCTCTACAAGCTGGTCAACGTCCTGCTGGTGGAGAACGTCACCAGCGAGGCCACCATCGAGCGCGACCTGGCGATGATCAAGGTGGCGGCGCAGCACGAGGCGCGCTCGCACGTGCTGGAGCTGGCCGGTGTATTTCGCGCACGCGTGGTGGACGTGTCGCCGGAGTCGCTGACGATCGAGATCACGGGCGCCGAGGACAAGATCGACGGTCTGCTGGAAGTCCTGCGCCCCTATGGAGTGCTGGAGATGGTCCGCACCGGGATCGTGGCCATGCGCCGCGGCAAGAAATCCGGAGCGCTGGCGGCGGCCACGAATGGGACCGCAACCATCGCGGCCGACGACAGCGTGTCGCAGTCCGTGTAGGTCTGGTCAAGTGGCAGGCTTGAATGAATGTTCGCGTTCCAAGCGGGGAAAACCAGCCTTAGAAGTACTTTTCCGTCTGGTCTGTCCAGTCGAAGTTGCCTTCGTTCGAATTCACACCCTTGAAATCGAACTTGTTCCCGTACTGATCGTGGTACGTCAACTCCTGCGCCTTGGCCTTGACGCCGTGCTGGATGTTCCAGGAGGGATTGTTCTCGAGCACGATGGGCGTCTTGCCGTCGAGGCCGATCAGGTAATCGGCTTTGAAGCCGCCGTGGCCCTCCACCTCCACCTCGTGCCGCGTTTCGCCGACCATCTGGGTGATCGCGGCGGTTTCCCAATGCTCCGGCTTCTTGGAGTCGCGATCGATGTCCTGCGTGATGACATGCAGTCCCGCCGCCTGCTCCGCAGTCGCGCGGTTATCGATGTACCACACGTTTCCCTTCTTGCCGTGAGCGCCGACCAGATGAAGTCCATCGAGCGAAACCGACCCGTAGTGGCCGCGCTTGATATCCAGCGAAAACATGGACCAGCAATAGTGGTGTGGCGACGGACCCTGGTCGAAGTTGCACGTGCAAGGGACGGCGCACGAGCAGGCCTCGCTCAACTGTCCGGTCATTTCCCAGTGGTCGCCATGCGGCTTGGGGATGTCGGCGCCGCGAACCGCCGTCACACCCACAAAGAGGGTGAGGGACACACTCGCGACAAACTTTGCCAGGGCTCGCTTCATACGCATATTTTCTGCCTCTCAGGAAGTACAGCAATCAGCCGCGTGAAGAACACGGTGCGGCAACCGCGCGCTGTCAGTCCGCTGGCTGACTTGTTTGATTATAGCGGAAGGCAGCGATGGTGACGACGTAGGGGCGGCCCTTGTGGCTGCCCGGATACTGTGGCGCGATGACCGGGGCGGCCACGAGGGCCGCCCCTACGTCTCAACCTTGCCACGCTGCAATGGTGGTTGCTACAGTAACGAGTCGAGCCCAGAGAGCATAAATGGCCAATACAGCCAACCCTGACGAACGCGTCTGCCGCGCGATCCAGCAGCTTGTTGATCTGACTGCGACGCTGCGGAATCCCGGCGGATGCCCGTGGGATCGCGCGCAGGACTATGACTCGCTCAAGGGGCTGCTGCTCGAGGAAGCTTACGAGGTCGTCGACGCGGTTAGCGCTCGCGACTTCGACAACCTCGAGGATGAACTGGGCGACTTGCTGTTCCAGGTGATTTTCTATTCACGCATGGCCGAAGAGGACGGCC
>JASHQD010000142.1 GCA_030037755.1 Terriglobia bacterium | reverse complement strand
GCTGTAGCGGCGGTGTCCTCACCGCCGAGAGGGTTTGCGATTCCGGGCACGGGACCTCTTAAAGGGTTTACGATTCCTGGGCGGCGGTGGGGACACCGCCGCTACAGCGCGCCGACCGAAACCCTAACCACGCCCGCGGACTCGGCCAGTGTGCTACAACCGTTTGGTGCCGGACCCCAAAGCCAACCTGGTGCGCGCCATCGGACGCCTCAGCCTTGCGGCGTTGATGATGAACATCATGATCGGCGGCGGTGTTTTCGAAGTACCCGCGAGCGGCGAGTCGCAAGAGAAACAGCGGTCAGAATAGGGCCAGGATGCGTGACTCTGGATGGCTATCGAGGTCCGACACGGCTTCGTAATGCAGCCTGAGCAGAGATTCGATCTCGCGCGTGGAACAGTTCCCGCGCCGGATCCAGATCACCTTCGGGGGAGCACCGAACATCGCGCTCAAATCGCTGAAGTCGGCATCCTGGCTTACGATGGCGTAGCCTTGAGTGCGTGCGGCGCTCCACACTTCTAAATCCGAGGCCTGATCGAGCCCGATCCGGTAAACATGGGTCGAATTCGGGCACAGATCGGACAGGCGTTCCACAAGGCGTGGCGAGAGGTTCTGATCAAACAGGAGTTTCAATCCCGCGTCACCATGAGATGGTGTTCCCGGTCGGCTGCGTAGCTGAGGGAGGCACGGATATCCTCCTCGGTCAGGTAAGGGAAATCGGCGAGGATCTCCTCGTGGCTCATGCCCGAAGCGAGGTAGGAGAGCACGTCGTAGACTGTGATGCGCATGCCGCGGATGCAGGGCTTTCCGCCGCGCTTTCCGGGCTCGATGGTGATGAAGTCCCGATAATTCATGCCGCTATTATAGCAAGTGACGAGTGGTAAGTAGCAAGAGTGCTTGGAGGTTCAAGGCATCGACTTATGACGCTGGGT
Organism: Terriglobia bacterium; assembly: GCA_030037755.1. GTDB lineage: Bacteria > Acidobacteriota > Terriglobia > UBA7540 > UBA7540 > Gp13-AA77. The sequence goes on along the minus strand of JASHQD010000142.1, from coordinate 23,940 downwards.
GTAGATCCCAAAGCCAACCTGGTGCGCGCCATCGGACGCTTCAGTCTTGCGGCGTTGATGGTGAACATCATGATCGGCGGCGGTGTTTTCGAGATACCCGCGACTGTCGCCGGTCTGCTGGGATCGCAAAGCCCTGTGGCCTATGTTGTGGCCGCCGCGGGCATGGGCGTCATCGCGGCCTGCCTGGCCGAAGTTGCGTCGCGCTTTCAGCAAGTCGGCGGTCCCTATTTATATGCCAGGGTCGCCTTCGGGCGTTTTCTGGGATTGCAAGTGGGATGGCTTCTGTGGCTGACGCGTGTGAGTGCGGCCGCCGCAGTGGCCAATGTTTTTCTCGATTACTTGCTGGCGTTTTTTCCTCAAGCGAGAGACCCCGTCTACCGCATCGTGATTCTGACGATCCTGATCGGTTCACTGGCGGCGATCAACGTTCGTGGCGTCAGAATCGGAACCGGCATCAGCAATCTTCTGACGATTGCCAAGCTGCTTCCCCTGCTGATTCTTTTGATTGGCAGCCTGTGGTTCATCCACACTCATGCAAGCCCGCCTACAGTTGGAACTGGATCGCACCCAATCCGCGCCTGGATCGACGCGGTTGTGCTGATCGTGTTTGCCTACAGCGGTTTCGAGGCGGCCCTGATTCCGGCGGGAGAAGTCAAAGATCCCATCCATAACACGGCCGCAGCGCTGATGACGGCGATGATCGTCGTGACGATCACGTACACGCTTCTGCAGGTGGTGGTGATGCGCGTGGTTGCGAATCCAGCACAGACGAATTCTCCATTGTTGGCAGCGGCGCGGGTTGTGGGCGGCGGGAGCATGGCCCTTGTCATCTCAGCGGGAGCCTTGTTCTCAAGCATCGGCTACTTTGCTGCCACCATGCTCGCCACTCCCCGGATAACCTTCGCCCTCGCCGAGCAGCGAGACTTTCCGCGCTGGTTTGCCCGGATCCATCCCCGTTATCGAACACCTCATACGTCAGTGCTCGCCTTTGCCGCGGTTGCCTGGGTGCTTTCACTGAGCGGTACATTCCGCGGGAACGCCGTCCTGTCTGCCATCACCCGCCTTTTCGTCTATGGAATATCTTGCGCTGCTCTTCCGGTGCTGCGAAGCAAACTTCCTCAACAAGCAGGCTTCCGTCTGCCGGGTGGCGTTGTCTTCGCGATTCTGGGATTTGCGTTTTCGCTGATCCTGGTCAGCCACATGGGTAAGGCCGAACTCGTCGGCCTGGGAATCACAATGTTGATTGCATTCGCGAATTGGCTCGCGATTCGAGCAAGGCGGTCTGACTCTTGATCGTGGAATCCGGCGTCGATTCGGGAAGCCAGGCCTTGTCATACGGGCTTTCCCTTGCCCCTCGCGGCGTCCAGTGCCTATTCCCTAATTCGGCATTCCCCAGATTCACCATTCCTTCTCAAGCGGCCCGGTTGTATCGTGAGAATTCCGTTGTTCGGATTCAGCGATGACGCGGCTCTCCGGTGGGCCGCGTTTGCCTGAAAAACGATCCCGTCAAGGAGATAGAAATGGCCAAGCAGATTAAAGCATCGGTTCGCAGAATGCACCCCGTTATTCTCGTGCTCGCAGGAATGCTGGTTTCCGGATTCCTGTTCAGCTCCCGGTACGTGGCGCACTCGCAGGAGCAGAGTCCAGCCCCGGAAATCCAGTTTGCGGCGCCCCTGAGGCCGCCGGCTGGAGTGGAGACCGTGCAGCAGAACATATTGCAGATCGCCCTGCTGCACTGGTACAGCGCCAACCTGACGGCGCAATTCACGACCGGGAACGAGGCCTATGGCGTCGCCTTCGATGGCCGAAACATCTGGGTGAGCAACCTGGGCAGCAACACGGTGACGGAGTTGCAGGCGAATAACGGCACCGTGCTCGGCACATTCACGGTGGGATCGAGCCCGATCGCAGTCGCGTACGACGGGCAAAATGTCTGGGTAGCCAACATCAACAGCAACGACGTGACCAAGCTCAGCGGCAGCACCGGCGCGGTGCTCGGCACATTCACAGTGGGAACGCAGCCAGACGCGCTCGCTTTCGACGGCACCAACATCTGGGTGGCGAACGGCGGCACCAACAACGTGACCGTGTTGAAGGCGAGCACGGGCGCGACGGTGGCTACCTATCCCTCCAGCGGAAGCTATCCGGCCGGCATCGCCTTTGACGGGGCAGACATGTGGATCGCGAACAATCTGAGCGGCAACGTGACCAAGATGTCGTCGTCGGGAACGGTGCTGGGCACGTTCACCGTGGGAACGGAGCCCACGGGCATCTGCTTCGACGGGGCGCACACCTGGGTGGCCAATTACGGCAGTGGCAACGTCACCGAGCTCTCGAGCACCGGTTCGGTACTGGGCACGTTCTCGGTGGGCGGAGGCCCCAACGGACTGGCCTATGACGGCACCAGTATCTGGGTGACAGGTTTCAACGGCAGCAAGGTGACCGAATTGAAGGCAACTACGGGCGCCACACTGGGAAGCTTCGCCGTGGGGCGCCAGCCGGCCAACGCCGCCTTCGACGGCGCCGACATCTGGGTGACAAGCTACGGCAGCGGCATCGTCTCGAAGCTTTGAAATCGAGAGACTCTCGCCTTGCTGCGACGACCCGCGCGCCGGAATCGCGTTCAGGGCCGGTGTGCTCAAGAATATCATCCTCACCGACGCCGGCCGGGGCAGAGGGGTCGCCTTTCTCCGGTTCGCGGCGGGGTTTGTGCCGCGTTCTTTAAGCCTCCAGGCGCGTGTTCCTGATTGGGCGATCGTGACTTCGGGAACTCCGGTTTGCGCGGGATTGTTGGAGCCGCGCCGAATCCGGCCGCGACGCGTCGATTAGCCTTGGACGCGACGACGCTCGCGCAAGGCGGCCACTTCCTGCGCGGTGAGCGTTCGAAAGCGGCCGACCTCGAGCCCTTCAAGCGTCAGTGGACCGATTGCTGTGCGTACGAGCTTCAGCACCTTGAATCCCACTGCTTCCACCATGCGACGGACTTCACGGTTCTTGCCTTCGGTCAGGACCACCTCGAGCCAAGTGTACTTCCCCCGATCTTCAAGGCGCCGCACGGATAGCGGCCGCGCTTCGTCGCCGCGCTGCAGGCGCACTCCTGACGCCAGCTGCCCGATGATTTCGTCATCCATCAAGCCGCTGACCTTCACGCGATAAGTCTTCCGCACGCCGGATTCAGGATGGGTCACGAAGTGCGCGAATTCGGTATCGTTGGTGAGAATCAGCAGCCCGGAGGTGTCTTTGTCGAGACGGCCGACGGGCGCCAGCCAATTATCTTTACGCCCTTGACGGCCTGAATCGCGCCCTGAACGCGCCGATTCACCTGCTGCGCCATGAAGACGGGGTTGAGCACCCGGGGAGGTGTGCTCCTTGAGATAATCGTAGACCGTCTTGCGCCCTGACGGATCGCCATGGCTCACAATCACGCCTTTGGGCTTGTAGAAGAGGACATAAATCTTCCGCTCCGGACGCAGTCGCTGGCCGTCGAGCTGCACGTTGTCCTTGCCGGGCGTCACCCAGCACTCCGGATCGCGCACCACGCGGCCATTCAAGCGCACCCGGCCGTCGACGATCGCCCGGCGCGCAACGCTGCGCGAAGTCACGCCAAATCGCGAGAGCAGGCGATCCAACGTCATGCTTTGCTTGGTCGTCATGATCAGGAGGGCGCGACGGCGGCGAGCGGCTTCTCGTCAAGATAGATGAACGCCTGGACCATGGGATCTTCGCAGGCGTCGAGCTTTGCGATCGGCCCGAAGAACGCCACACGGCCGTCCACGAGAAAGACCACGCGATCGGCGAGCTTGCGCGCCAGCCGCATGTCGTGGGTTACCACGACAGACGTCAGTCCGGTCTGGCGCTTCAGCTTCAGGATGAGGTCGCCCACCGTCGAGGCCATCAGGGGATCGACCATGGTCGTGGGCTCATCATAAAGCAGGCATTCGGGCTCGGCGGCGAGCGCCCGCGCAATCGCCACGGCACGCTTCATGCCTGTGCTCAGGCTCGACGGCATCAGGTCGCGAGACTCACTGAGTTCCACCCGGCCCAGCAGTTCGTCCACCCTGGCCTGAATCTCCTCTTCGCCGATGGTATGCTCGCGCGCGGCGCGCTCGCGGAGGGGATAGGCTACATTCTCAGCCACGGTGAGCGAGTCAAAAAGGGCGCCCGACTGGAAAACCATGGTCACGCGGCGTCGTACCTCGAGCAGCGCCTCCTCCGGAAGAGATGAGACTTCCTGGCCGGCCACCCAGACCTCACCCTGATCCGGCCGGAGAAAACCCATGATGTGCTTCAAGGTCACGCTCTTGCCCACGCCGCTGCGGCCCAGCACCACCAGCATCTCGCCCCGGCGCACCTCGAAGCTGACGTCGTCCAATACGGGCGTATCGCCAAACGCCTTCGAGACGTGGATGAAGCGGATGTAGGGCTGATCGTCGCTCATCGGCATATTCGACGTCCCCGCGATGCTGCTGGTTGGCACGCCCCGCGCCGGGCCGGGACGCCGCCGGGCGCTCCTAGGCGCGAATCCGGCGGAGGCTCCGCTCGTAATCCTCCGGCGTATTCAGGTTATCAAAAATAAACGGCTGAATTCCGATCCGCGCGAGCTCCGGCCAGCGGAGCACGCGCACGTTGACCTTCGGATAGAAGCTCGTGACCTTGTTGCATCCCTCGTCGAGAGCCGTTCGAATCGCCCATCGCGCGCGGCGCCGGTAAATCGCAGAAAGCGGCTGGAAGCCCTGGCCCGGCGTTTCGGCGACCGTGACATCCGCTCGCGATTCCATCGCCTCCGCGGCGAGATAGCGCAGGAAACGCGCGGTCATGAAAGGCAAGTCGCAGCTGAGAAAGAGATTGAAATCAAGGCGCGTGCGGTTCAGGCCGGTGAGAATCGCGCTGAGCGGTCCGCGCCCCGGGGCCTCGTCAGGGAACGCGGCCAATTCGAATCGGTAAGCCTCAGCCCGGAGCTTGCGAGCGCGCTCCAGCGGACCCAGGATAGCTACGGTGCGCGCGACCGAGCCTGCCAGGCGCACTGTCCGGGACAGCAGAGTCCCATCCCCGAAGGTCAGATCATGCTTGGGCCGGCCCATGCGCCGGCTGGCGCCCCCGGCGAGCACGAATCCGGCGAGCTGAACATGCCGATCCTGCATCTGGGCAGATTAGCAGAGCGGGTGCTTGGAAGGAATCGGCGGTCCTGCCAAGCCGTAACTTTTCGGGCTTGCACGCCATCCTATGGTATGGCGCGGCTACTGAGGTCTATTGGACCCGATGCGCTTTCATGTCTGGAGTGAGATTGTTATGTTACGCTTCCGTTCTCTCATGCAGTTCCTGACGGTCCTGTCTGCGGCTGGCCTGGTTGCCTGCACGATGGCGAAGGGCACGGCCGCGAGCGGCCAGGTGCCGGCTTATGACGGTCCGTCAGAGCTTTCCGAGGTAAAAGGCAAGCAGACCGCGGTGTTGGCCGGCGGATGCTTTTGGGGCGTTGACGCGGTTTTCAAGCACGTCAAGGGCGTTAACAACGTGATCTCCGGATTTTCCGGAGGCGAAGCGCATACCGCCCATTACGAGGTCGTGAGCACCGGGGAAACGGGGCACGCCGAATCGGTGAAGATCACTTACGATCCGTCCAAAGTCACCTACGCCCAGTTATTAAAGGTGTTCTTCTCCGTCGCCACCGATCCCACGGAGCTGAACCGGCAGGGTCCGGATGTGGGCACGCAGTACCGCTCGGTCATTTTCTATACCAGCGATGAGCAGAAGCAAATCGCGCTGGCTTACATCGACCAGCTCAACAAAGCTCACGTATTCTCCGGACCGATCGTCACTCAGGTGGTTCCGTTCAGGGCGTTTTATGAGGCCGAAGCGTACCACCAGAACTACCTGGCGCTACATCCCGACAATCCCTACATCGTGTACAACGACCTTCCCAAGCTGCGGAACCTCAAGCAGGAATTTCCGGACCTTTACAAGTAAAGCGGCTCAAATACTTCGGCTGTAGCGGCGCTCTATGAGCGCCGGTAAGAGACTCGGCCAGAAGAGCCGACGCTCATAGAGCGGCGCTCACAGAGCGCCGCTACAGCCGCCCAGACTAAGAACTGGAACGAGTGGCGGACTGCCGCCGCGCAGGCTCATAAGTGCCAGGCACGGCTCGGAAGCTGATCGCAATCCGGTTCCAGGCATTTATCAACACCACCGCTATGTTGAGATCGACCAGTTCTTTCTCCGAAAAGTGCCGCCGCGCTTCCTCATAGACGTTATCGGGGACGTGCCCCTGGTTGACCAGTGTCACCGCCTCCGTCCACGCCAGCGCCGCGCGCTCGCGATCGGTATAAAAGGGCGTCTCGCGCCATGCATCGAGCTCGTACAAGCGCTGCTCGCTCTCGCCGTCCGCGCGCGCGTCTTTTGTGTGCATGTCGATGCAGTACGCGCAGCCGTTGATCTGGGAAGCGCGCATCCAAACCAGGTTGAGTAACTTGGGATCCAGGCCACTGTGGCGCAGATACACCCCCAACTCGAGCAGAGGTTTGACCGACTCCGGGGCCACTTTTTGGACATCAATTCTCGCTTCCATAACATTCTCCTTTCCAGTCGCTGGAATCTCCCCCGCGGAATTCCGGGCTGTCTCTATTTCGATGAATGGCGCGCTTCGCGGGTTCGATGAGATATCAGGTAGTGCGTCATTCGAAGCATCGTCATTCCCGCGAAAGCGGGAATGACGATGTTCTTAAGACGACGTAATCGGTAAATGACTCCAGTACCCGATATCGGTGGGCGGCCAAATATCGGGAACGACTGTGATATATTCCCGAGCGGGGCCGATGGGTTTGCGAGGTAGGGCATGACGACCGCGGAGAAAGTGGAGCGCGACCTGGTGGCGGCCATGAAGGCTCGCCAAGAGCTGCGCCTGAGCGTTCTGCGCATGATGAAATCGGCGTTGAAGCTCAAGCAGGTGGAACTCACGCGGCCGCTCGAGGAGTCTGAGGCGATGACGATGCTGCGAACCCTGGTGAAGCAGCGTCACGAATCCGCGGAGCAGTTTCGCAAAGGGGGCCGTGAAGAACTGGCCGCAAAGGAAGAAGCGGAAATCAAAATCGTCGAGGAGTACCTGCCCGCAGCCGCCAGCGACGAAGAAGTGTCAGCCGCGGTGACAGCCGCCATCGCCGAGACCGCGGCGGCCGGCGCCAAGGACCTTGGAAAAGTGATGAAAGCCGCCATGGCGAAGCTTGCGGGCAAGAACGTGGATGGCAAGCGGGTGAATGAGAGAGCCCGAGCCCTGCTGGGCGCCTGAAGAGAGCGATTATGTCCTCGAACGCCGAAGCCGGCGCGCCTGAGCAGGCGCAGACAAAGAATCGCCGCCAGGTCGCCGGCGAAGAGATGGCGTGCCTGCAAATCGCCATCGGAATACTCGGCGTGCTGCTGCTGATTGTCCCGGCAATGACTTCGCTCGGGAATTTACACCCCGGCGTGATTATCGCCGGACTCGCGCTGTTCCTGGGCCTGGGGCTGGCCATTGCGGGCGGCTTCATGGGACTGAACGAAAAACGCCAGCCGCGAGGGTCACGACTCATGAAGATCAGCGGAGCGATCCTCACGGTCACGGCCATCGTCCTGCTCGCGTTCTCGAGCGACGGCCTGATCGGTTGGGACTTTCCGGTCGGCGCCATCTTCCTGACGTTAGGACTGTTCGACGATCTCGCTGCCTGGCGCTTCCGCAAGGCTATCGGACCGCAAAACTTGTAGCTGCGCGAATGATTGTTGCCGCCGGCGCCGGACTGGACGGAAGCGCTGCTATTGCGAGATGACCATCTCCGAAGTCGCGCTCATCGGCACCGACGAGGTGGGCAGGAATGGGAGCATGAACGTCAAGCTGTAACTCACCTGCACCGTGACGGTACTGCCGGGGTTGTTGTTGGGGTTCCATGTGGTGGTGACGGTAATCGAGCTGGGAGTAAGGCCGGCACAACAGTTATTTTGCACGTAGGATGAGATTGTCGACGAAGTCGCGGGAGAGCCGCTCGACGACCCACGCACGATCGCGAAACGGGTCCCGATGCGGGCGGCGTCGGATATGGCATCGTAGGCGTAAAGGGCCCGTCCGAAGTCGACGATTCCGAAAAGCACCGAGAAGAGAACCACAAAGCCCAAACCGAACTCCGCTATCGCGCTGCCGTGTTCGTTAGCGCGCAACCTCCAGGGCCAGCATCGGCCGGACCTCCCGGTTGCTCTCCGGCGGGGTGCAATCTCTGTCATATTCTGAAGCCCTCCACGTAGACTACTGCCTCACTCTCATGGTGGCGTACCCCGAGAGGCTGTAGGTCTGGGGAATGCCGGGATATTTGAATAGAGAGTTCATGGAATAGCTGGTCGTTACGGTCACATATTCCTCAAGATGCGTGCCGCTCGTGCACGTATTCGAGGTGCAGCTCGTGGTAGACCCGTTCGAGCACTTGCAACTGTAGCTCGCCGAGGCCGTCATCCCCGTCAAGTTAACGTCGTCGAGAGCGGCTTGCTCCATTGAGCTGGCGTTCTCGGCGTTGGATTCATTCTGGCATCCATACTGGACTCCAGCGCGGGCTGCAGTGGACACTTCAATCGACGCATAGGCCACGCGGCCGATCTCAATCGCGCCCACCATGGTGACCAGGATAACTGGAAGCATCAACCCGATCTCGGCCAGACTCTGGCCTTGACGCGCCGTAAGGCTGAGAATGAGGTCTTGAAGTCCGCACGCGACCGTTCGAAAAAGAGAGCTGCCCTTCGCCGTTTGATTTTGCACGTTCACTCCGCCAGCGTTGCCGATTTAATGGGCGACCCGTCGGTCAAAGAAGCATAGTTATCGTTGATCGTAGAGCTGCCGTTGAAAACGATTGTGTTGGCCACCAGGATAGTGTAAGCCGTCGCTGGGCCGCCGCCGTTGTACGTGAGCTGCGCGTCGGGGAAATAAAGCGCGCCCGTAATCTGGGTCTCGTTGGTTCCATTGATCGTAACCGCGGAGCTGTCCGTCCGGTCCTGGAAGAACAGGATGCCTGCATAGGTGCCAGTCGTGGGGGCAACCAGCTTCGTGCTGTTGCTGCCGTTGAAGGTAACACTGGCGCCGCCCGTGATGTAAAACATGACGTTGGTTCCCGTCACGGTTGAAGTGCCATTGACCGTCAGCGAGCCACCGTCGATGATGTAGGTGCCGGCGTTAAGCGTAATTGTTTCCGTGCCGTTTACCAGGATACCGCCACAGTACACGCCCGGACTCAGGGTGGCGCTGCCGCTGCCGTTGTAGACTTGCTGCGTGCTGTAGGTGCAGCTCCCGACGGTGGGCTCGGTAAGATAGGCCAACGGGTCAGACTCCGGGGCCACCCCCGTCGCAGGCGATGGGGAGATTGTGCCGGAGCCGTTATTCAGGTATCCGCCCGTCACCATCGTCCCCGTGTCTGTGAATGAGCTCGAACCGTTGTTCAAGAAGGCCTGGCTCGCGTCCGAATCGTCCATGGCACCGCATGCGGCACTGATAGTATTGCTTCCATTGATGAGGATTGCGTCCGTCGCCGTTGACGAGAGGGCGAAAATGCAGTTGGTGCCGCTCCAGTAATGGCCGGTCGCCCTTGCTGAGACCGTCACCGTGCTGTATCCCAGTGCCTTCATGAAAAAGGGGGTCACGTTCTGCGAAACGATGGCCTCGACAAAGTTCGCCTGATTGGCATAGAGTCCGATCGTCGGCGGATAATTAATGGCCACCGTCACATTGTTGACGTCGTTGGTGAACCCGTTTGAAGCGGCGTCGTTCTGGCCGGCCGTGACGTAGTCGCCGTTCAGCAATTCCGCGGTGGCGGCCAGAGCCGCACTGTCGGCCGCCGTCTGCGCTCTCCGTTGCACGTAGCGGAGATAGCCCATGTCGACCGCAAGACCGGCAGCACCCATAATAAGGACCATGGCCAGGGCGATTACGACCATTGCCTGGCCTGAATCGGATCTCCGGAACTTTGCGCCAAACTCCCACGCCGTCCACATTGCAGTGGTCCCTCCGCGCAGCCCCCCTTTGTCCTCGCATGCAAGGGGTCCGCATAATCGTACTGTGAGCACAACTGGAGAGCCTGGCCACAGGCGGAAGTCACCACGAGGTGACAGTTCTGCCCCTAACTCCGTCACTCGCTGCAAGTCAGAGCACGGCCAATTCCACTCGCTATTACTGCCCGGCGACCGGGTAGATGCCAGCCTAGGAACATTGTAAACGTTAAGAACGCGCGAGAGGTTTTACATCTTTACCTGCCGTAATAGGCCTGCTAGGCTCCACTTTCCATTGAAATCGTTGTGATTAGGCCATCAGACTTTTCTTCATCCTCGGAGGCCGCGCGAAGATATCGACCGGAAGCGGCACCCGGGGGGAGGAATAGGAGGCATCGTGAGAAGCGCCAAGGGTTGCATCGAAAGCGAACTGGTGCAGATCATGGCAGCGAACCCCGCCAAGAGTGAAAGGGTCCCAAAGCCAACCAAACCCATTAGGGATAAGAGCCGCAGAATGAGCAACTTAGCTGAGAAATCACCATCGCCAAAGCCACTAGGTTCAACTTCCCTGTTTTCAGTGAATTACGTCGAGAAAAGGGTCATTTTCAGCAAAAAGGCTGGCTCCGGAAGGGCTCTCCAAAGCCAGCAAAGCCACTAGGGTTAACCGTCATGGAATCAGAAGGTTAGACGAGATATGAGCGTTGCCAAACCCATTGAGGCTAACTCTCTTGGTTTCAGTAGATTGAGCCGAAAAACAGGCCGTTTTTTTGAAAAGGGCAGTGAACACGGTGCTGTTCGCCCTCAGGAGCCTTTTGAGACCGGTTCCCGGTTACACTTTGTTACACTTGCGCCCTCTGTAGCGTATGTCCTGACGCTGCACACCTTGTGGCCACCGCTACATCAAATTGTCCCAGCCGGGCATGGAGTCGCGCCCGCCCCGAGGTCATCCGGCTGCTTAAGTACCCTTGACTTAGCTGGTGCTCAGATTTGTTGCGGCCGTGCTGAACACCCCATTGATGGCGCTCGCCAGCGAGTTCATGCTCGCGATAGAAGCCAGGGCGATAAGCACGAGAAGCAATCCGTACTCAGTGAGATCCTGGCCGTCTTCCTCTTTCCACAAACGACGCAAAAGCTGTCTCATGGTGAAAACCTCCGCGCTCGCCTAGGCACGCAAGATTCCGAACAATGCCTTAATGCCAGTTGCATTGATTCATGTTGCCAGCTTCTGACTCATGGGTTGGAGCCCAGCAATTCCGGTCAACCCACGGGTCCCAGGTTTCGAGGTGCCACAGGGATTCCCGCTGTTTTCTCAGCGGGACCGCTCATTCGGGTGTGTGTCCGTTTGACGGGATCGGAGAAGAGGAACCTGCTCAATTGGCGCTTTGGAAAAAGAGATTACGTATCCTGCCGGCAAACAAGACCAGACCCGAGACTCGGCCGGCAGCGTCCCGCTGGAAGGCCAGTGGATCCAGTTTCAGCGTTGGACTCCAGCCGCTGCGAAGTTCATATCCCCGATATTGAATCAAGGCGTTCCTCCGTCCTTCGCCGCCCGTCGCGACCCGTTTGCGCCCCGCCGCCTGCCGGCCCCCGTGCCTTTCCGCTTGACCTGCGCTGCCTGATGCGTAAGCAGGAAGAGTTGCGCGCTCAGGGCGTCGGCGCCGCCGCTGGTTCGGACATAGCTTCCATCGCTCTGCAGCCGCCGCGCCTTCACTTCGTCCTTCTGGTAGATCTCCAAAACCTCCTTGAGCCGCTTCACCAGCCTGGCATCTTCGACCGGGAAGACGATTTCCACGCGATGGTCGAGGTTGCGCCGCATCAGGTCGGCGCTGCCCAGGTAGACTTCTTCGCTGCCGCCGTTGCGGAACCAGTAGACGCGGCTGTGCTCGAGGAACCGGCCCACAATGCTGGTCACGCGGATGTTTTCGCTGACGCCCGGGATGCCCGGCCGCAGGCTGCAGATCCCGCGGACCAGCAGATCCACCTTCACGCCGGCCTGCGACGCCCGATAGAGCAGCTTGATCATCAGCGGGTCTTCGAGGGCGTTGAACTTGAACAACAGATGTCCGGGCTCTCCCTTCTCCGCGATGTCGATCTCGCGCTGGATGAGCGCCGTCAGCCCCGGCCTCAGGCCGAGCGGCGCCGCCATCAGCTTGCGCGCGCCGCGTCTTTGGGCGTAGCCGGTGAGTTCGTTGAAGAAGTGGGTCGCGTCATCGGCGATCTCCTCGTTGGAGGTCAGAAATCCAAAGTCGGTGTAAAGGCGGGCCGTGACCGGGTTGTAGTTCCCCGTCCCCAGGTGGACGTATCGCCGGATGGCCTCGCCTTCACGGCGAACCACCATCGCAATCTTGGAATGCACCTTCAGGCCCACGAGGCCATAGACCACGTGAACGCCCGCGGTTTCCAGCTTCCGCGCCCACTCGATGTTGCTCTCCTCGTCGAAGCGCGCCTTCAATTCCACCAGCGCCGCCACCTGCTTGCCGTTCTCGATCGCCTCCAGCAGGGCCGCGACGATCGGCGAGTTGCGGCCCACGCGGTAAAGGGTCATTTTGATGGCCAGCACGTCGGGATCGTGCGCGGCCTGCCGCAGAAACTCGATCACCGGCTGAAAAGACTCGAACGGATGGTGCAGCAGCACGTCCTCGCGCCGCAGCACGGCGAAGATGTCCTCCTCGATATTCGGGCCGAAGCTCGAAGGAATCATGGGCACAAAGGCCGGGTCCTTCAAATCAGGCCGATCGGCGCCATAAAGCTCCATCAACCGGCCCAGGCCAATGGGCCGCTCGATCCGGTAAACGTCGTCGGGATGAATCTCGATGTTGCTGGTGAGAATCTCCACCATGTTGTCCGGCATCTCCGAGTCGACTTGCAGGCGCACGGCGGTGGTGAATCGCCGCTGCTTCATGGCTTCTTCCACGGTTTCCAGCAGATCGTCGCTCTCCAGTTCCTGGATGGCTACCTCGGCATCGCGGTTAAGGCGGAACGGCCACGCTCCCAGGATCTCCATGCCCGGAAACAGCAGGCCGAGATTGGCCGCGAGCAGTTGTTCCATCCAGACGAACGAACCCTGGCGCCACGCGTGTCCCGGCGACTTCCGCAGAGGCGGGTCGAGCGCCACAAGCTGGGCCAGCGTATCGGGCACTTTCACGCGCGCGAAATGCTCCACTCCATCCTTGTCGCCGACGGTCACGGCAAGATTCAGGCTGCGGTTCGAGATGTGAGGAAAGGGCCGCGCCGGATCGTGGGCCAGCGGTGTAAGCACCGGAAACACGCTGTTCAAGAAGTAGGCGTCCAGTTGAGCGCGGTCCTCTTCGCTGACCGCGGCCAGGTCCACGATGCGAATGCCTTCGCGCTCGAGCGCGGGCAGGATTTCCTGCCGCAGCACCAGGTGGGAACTCTGCGCCAGGCCCGCCACCTGCCGCCGGATCAGCTCAAGCTGCTGGCAAGCGGTGCGCCCGTCAATGCCCACGTCCTGCGTGCCGCTCGCTGCCTGCTTCAACAGGATGGCAGCCCGCACCATAAAGAATTCATCCAGGTTCGAGCTCAGAATGGCGAGAAATTTCGCCCGCTCCAGCAGCGGGTTCGACGCGTCCTGCGCCTCCTCGAGCACGCGCCGCTGGAATTCGAGCAGGCTCAGCTCGCGGTTGATGTAGAGCTCGGGGTTGTCGAGGTCCGGCGCATCCCGAGCGCCCTTGGCGGACGCGGCTGCGTCCAAGTGTCGTTGTATTGTGGCCATAGTTCAACGTAATGGTAGCTGGAGACTCAAACCGGCGCAAATCACGATTTGGTTAAGTTTTGGAGGTCTCGATGGAGCTGACATCCAAACCAGTTCGACTTCCCGGAGGCGCTTCGGCCCCGCTGAGCGTGTCAAAACGTGAGAACGTATTTTGCGTGGCCCCGGCCACGCGCGACCGCCTCGTAGGCGGCAATGGCCTGGCTGAAAGGAACTGCTTCGAATGGCGGTGTTCGCAGCGCGCCCGTCTCAAAGCCCTGGAGCAACTTGTCAGCGACGTCTCCGACTTCTCGCGGCGTCATTTTCAGTGAATCTACCCCGATCAGGTGCCGCTCGTTATGGTAGAAATCCACCAGATCAAAACTCACGCGCCGATCACGAGTGCTGGCGATGGCAACCTGCCGGCCGCCGACTCGCAACGACCGCAATGCTGGCTCGAACATGGGACCGCCAACGGCATCGAGTACGACGTCGACGCCCCGGCCATCGGTCAGAGCAAAGACACGTTCGCGAACGTCTTCATGGGTAGTGCTGATAACGGCCTCGGCGCCCTCGAGGCGCTCGGAGCCGGCAACGGCCGCCAGCACGCGTGCTCCCTGCAAATTGGCGATCTGGGTCGCCGCCTGTCCTACAGCGCCCGCGGCACCGACGACAAGAATGGTCTCCGCGGCCTGGAGCCTGGCAGCACGATTGAGCGCGACCCAGGCTGTGATGAAAGGTACCCCGATGACCGACGCCTGCTGGGGGGTCAGATTGAGCGGCAGCAACGAGAGGCATTCCGCGGGAACGACTGCATACTCCGCATGAACGCCGTCATGCGTGAGGCCCAGACCGGGACCACTGCTCCAGACCTGTTTGCCTTGATACCGCCCTCCGGCCACCACGATGCCCGAAAAATCGCGTCCGGGCGTTCGAGGCAGCGTTGTGGCATGAAATTGTCCCGCGACGTTCTTCACATCACTCGGGTTCACCGCCGCGGCCTGGATCTGCACGAGAACTTCGCCCTCGCCCGGCTCGGGCCGGGACACGTCCTCGATATGAAGAACGGACGGCGTTCCGAATTGGCTAAACCTCAAAGCTCGCATAGCTTCCACTCCCTTCCCGCAGTTCACTGCCACAGGTCCAGAGCGGCCACCCTGGAGGAACGCTGGACAGGGATCCATCGCGGCCGGCGAAACTGCGCCGGCGGCTCCGCTCCGAGTGTGGCGCGCGCTTCTTCTGCACAGAGTCGCAATCAGATCAGGCTGAGCGTTGGACGGCTTTTGCGGGGACACTCGCCAGCAAAAAGACGCGCAAGCAGGCTATGTTCGGACACGATCCGCCGATGTATTTCCGCTCCACCACGGCCGTGCGGTGACCCGCTTGCGCAAGGTTCCACGTCAGGTGCTTTCCGGATTCCCCGCTGCCGATAACAAGAATCTCGTAGCGTTCTGTCTCAGGCATCATCCACCTCCACGGATTTCCTGCCAATCCCCCCGATTTCTATCGACCTTCCACCTGCGGTATGCAGGAATAGATTCTTTCCGGTGGTGAAGAGTTTCGCCGTATGTTTTGAGGCGATGATGACGTTTCCCAGACACCAGCCTCATCCCTCCCCGCCGTCGGCCGGCAGCGTGAACTGGAAGACAGCGCCTCGCGGGGTGTTCGGCGCCGCCCATAGCCGCCCGCCATGGACTTCGACGATCGAGCGGCAGATCGCCAACCCCATACCCATTCCGTCCGGCTTGGTCGTGTAGAAGCTGTCAAAAAGGTGCCCGAGAGACAGCGGATCGAAGCCCACACCGGTATCCCGCACGGCGACGACCACTCCGTTCGACTCGTCAATCGCGGAACTGACCAGCAACTCACGCGGCTCATTACCGGACTCGGCAATCGCTTCGATAGCGTTCTTGATGAGGTTCAGAATAACCTGCTGCAGTTGGGTTCGATCTCCAAGGACAAGTGGCAAGTTGCTTCGAAGATGAGATTGGATCGAGATCGCGTTCTTTTCGGCCTCGATGCCCATCAAGACCACGGCCTCCTGAATCGTATCGTTGATGCTCACCCAGTCCTTGCGCGGAGGCGATTTCTTGACAAGAGCGCGAATGCGCCGGATAACCTCGCCGGCCCTCTTGCCATCCTTCACAATGCGTCCCAAAGCCTCACGGGCCTCGTCCAAGTCGGGTGGCTGCGCCGCGAGCCACCGCAAACCGGTACTGGCATTGGTGACCGTCGCCGCAATCGGCTGGTTCACCTCATGGGCGATCGAGGCCGCGGTTTCGCCCACCAGCATCACTCGATTCACGCGCGTCAGTTCCTCCTGCGCCAGCGCCAGCGCCTCTTCCGCCCTCTTCCGCTCAATAATTTGCGACTCTAATCTGGCGTTCATCAAGACGAGTTGCTCCGAACGCCGCTTGATGCTTCGAAGTCGTAACCGATAAACCGCCCAGATCAACCCCAAAAAAGCGGCCGCACACGTCAAGTGGAACCAAAAGGTCTGATAGTAAGCTGGCGTGATGGAGAAGCTCAAAGCCGCGCCCGCCTTGCTCCACACACCGCTGTTATTGGAGGCGGTGACCAGGAACTGGTAGCCGCGTGGCGACAGATTTGTATAGAAGGCCTGGCGGCGATATCCGGCATCCTGCCAATCGCGATCCCTGCCCTCGAGCTTGTAACGAAACAGGACTTTCTCCGGCGCGACGAAGCTAAGGGCGGTGTAGTCGATCTCCACATCGCGCACGAGTGGCGGCAGACGCAGGCTCAGATCCGGAGTCAGGTTGAACACTTTATGGTCGGCGACAACCTCTTCGATGCGAACCGGGGGCGGAATCGAGTTGAAGTGAAGGTGGCCCGGGTCGATCACGCTGACCCCGTCCCAAGGCAGGAACCACAGTCTCCCATCGTTAGACTTGGCTACACTGGGACTATAGCCGGTCGTGGTCGCATGGGTCCGAACTCCATCGGAGCTGTCGAAAAGTGTGACTTGGACTGTCTGCTTGGGATGAGCGGCCCATTCGTCGAGCTCAGGCTGGGAAATCCGGACAAGGCCGCAAGGCGTATAGAGCCAGTACGAACGGGCGTCGTCCTGCATTATCCAATGAACGGCGTCGCAGGGTAGTCCGTTCTTGCTGGTAAGTGTTTCGATACGGCCGTTCTTCAGCCGGCTTAGACCGCCCTCGGTTGCAGCCCAGAGAATCCCCTCCCGGTCAAGTTGAAGATCTCTGATGTGACCCGCTCCCAAACCATCGGCGGCGGTATACCGGGCGCGAATCTGACCGCCCTCGAAGTACGCCACACCACCATCTCGAAATCCGAACCAAAGACCTCCCTGCAAAGGATCAGCAGCCAGAACGCGAGCTCCGTCTGGATGCCCCAGCCGCTCCCAAGGGATTTGCTCCACGGCGCGTCCGTCGTGCAAACGGAAGAGACTCCCGGCCTGGCTGATCCACAAATCTCCGGCCCGGTCCTGAGCCATGGAGTGTACGCCGCCCGGCACCCCGCTCACCGGAATGAGCTGTCCATTCCTGAGGCGGGCTACTCCGCTGCGCGTGGACACCCAAATCTGGCCCTCACGGTCCTGAAAGAGGGATTCAACGGCATCATCCGGCAATCCGCTGCTGATGATCTCGCGAGGTCCTGCCTGCAGCCTGGAGCCGCGCTTAAGGGCCGTTGCCCCTGGCTTGCGATAAATTGTAATCTCACCGTTACTCCACCGATCCAATCCGTCGGCGGTCGCAAGCCACACACTGCCGTCGCGGGCGGCGAGCACGGACTCGACCGTGTCATTTGACAAACCCTGGTCGACAGAAATCGTCGGAATCGCGAAGTCGCGAAAACGGTCCAGGCCATCCAGCGTCGCTACCCAAATATTGCCTTCGCGATCCTCAAAGAGCCTTTCGACAAAATCGCCTGAGAGGCCGTCCGTTCGCGCATAAGAGTCTGTCCTTCCCTCGTGGACGTGGAGCAATCCCTGGTCGGCCGTTCCAACCCACAGACCGCCGTTGCGATCCCGAAGCAACTCGCGGGGCCTGAACTGTCGCGCGGCGCCCGGCAATGAATACGCCTCGCTCTCCCCGTTAACGAAACGCGTGATCCCGGCTCCCACAGCGATCAGAAGCGCGCCGTTGTCGTCATCGATCAAATTCTGGACACCGCTCACAGGAGACGGCATCCCATAAGACCTCGGAGGACCAGGGTTCCATCGCCACACCCCGGCCAATCCTCCAACCCAGAGACTACCACCGCGATCCTCGTGCAAAGTGGTCACGTACTGGCCGAGACCGCCGTCCTGACCGTAGCAATGAACCGTCGCACCATGGATAGCACAGAGCCTTGCTGTTGGAGTCCCCTGCCCGCCGGCCCAGAGGGTTCCCTCGTGATCCTCAATGAGGGCATCGACGGAGCGTCCGGCAAGCTCCGGATACACGCTCAAGGCGCCTTTTTTCCAGCTTGCGAGCCCTTCGGCGGTACCAATCCAAAGCGTCCCGTCGCGCGCGGCGAGCAGGCTTCGAATATAACTGTCAGGAAGTTGATTACCCGTTGAAGGTGCCCAGGTACTAGTCCGAACTCCGTCGAAGCGCAGCAAGCCGAACTCGGTGCCCAGCCAGAGGTAGCCGTCCGGCGTCTGGGCAATCGAAGTGATCGTACCTTTGCAAAAGCCGCCCCGGATCGTCCAAGCGGTGTGGGCGTATTGATTGACGTCGAGGGACGGGTCCAAGGGAAGGGCAGTAGGGCACCGCGTCAGAAGGACGCCAAATGCGACAGCGAAAAAAGCTTGTCGGTGCGCGGTTCCCATCAAGGCAACATTCTATCTGATGCACTCGGCATTGGCGGCGAGGACGACTCGAGTCGTTCAGCAGTTTCTCTCCTGTTCACTTCCGGCTGGCAGGTACCCTTGGTGAAATGTCGGCTGAGCTCGGCAACGCGAGTCAGAGGCCGACGAAGTTTCGGCTGATCTTCCGGTAGCCGTTCTCCGCGGCCCACAGGGAGAGGGGAATGGAGGCCAAGTCGTCGACTTCCGGGACAGCACGGCCGTCGCGGGTGAGGTCAACGGTCTTGAGGTAGGCGCGGCAGGTATCGCAGGTTTCGACGCGCACGTGCGGGAATCGTTCAGTGGTGTAGACGAAGAGCTTCTTCTCGTCGCGCTCGTCGCAAGCCGGGCATGCGATGCGCAGATAATCCCACTCCCGGCGGCAGAGGGAACACACGAGCGACCGCCTGGCACCGTCACCCTCCTGGCGCAGGACTCCTGTCAGCGGCCGCGAGCCGCAGTATGGGCAGGCTGGGGGCCGCACGGGTGGCTCAGGCAAGCCAGCCCGGTCGGAGAGGAATTCCGCATATGGCTGAAGAAAGGTGCGGCCGCAGAACTCCGCGAACGGGTCCCTCTCCACCTCCCCAGATCCTGAGGGCGGCGGGGTGGCGCCATCGTCAATCTGCCGGCCGGCACTCCAGGACTCGCGCAGAAGAACCAGCCACGCGCCGGATCCCTGCGCTCTCAGGCTGCCTGCGAATTCGGCAAGAGCGGCGGGCGCGGCCTCTCCGATCAACGTCAGAAAGGCACCAAAGAGCGTGATGAGGAGCTCGAGATCGACGGCGTCGAGCGTCCCGGGCAGGCGAGCGACGCGTCCGGATTCGGAACCGCAGGCGGATGCGAAACGAAGGTAGCAGCCCTTCTGGAATTCGGTTACCTTGGCGTAGAAGCGCAGGATCTGAGCGGAGAAGGGACAGGTGCCGGCGAGTTCGCGCGCGCGCTCGATGCGCCGGTCCCACTTGTCTTTGACCCGAGGCACCTAGGCATCCCCAGGCTTTCGCAGCCGGCGGCCCGTCACCTGTTCGTACCACAGCCGATGATGCATCCGTGCCCAGGATCCTGAGACTTCACCGCGGATGATCGAGGTGAATCCGCCGCGCACCATCGCCGTGCCCATGTAGACGTGGATGATGAACGCTCCAATGGTCAGCAGCGCCGAGACCACGTGAATCAGCACGGCGGCGTAGCGCAGCCATCGCCAGTCCCACGGGATATCGTTGACGAACCACATGGCCACGCCGGAGAGCACGAGCGCAATTCCGCCGTAAAACATGATCCAGAAGAACTGCTTCTGGCCGATGTTGAAGCGGCCGATCGGGGGCAGATTCTCGTCTTCATTGCGAATGTAGTCGCCAATATGCTTCGCCCATTCGCGGTCGGCGGCTGTGGTACGCATGTCGCTGCGCCATGCGGTGAACATCCAGAGGACGCCCGCGAACCACAACAGGCCGACCCAGGGGTGCCAGAAGCGCGCCACCGGCCCGCCACCGACGAGGTCGGCGATCCAGAAAAGATACGGCGACCAGAACGCGAGACCGGTCGCCAGCATGTAGACGTAGGAAAGTCCGGCGATCCAGTGCATCAAGCGGTCGCCGAAGCTGTAGCGCAGGATGCGGTCATCGGAATTTCCACGCGTTCGATCTGAAGGTAGAACAGCAGAAGTTGACATAGCAGGTCTCAGCTTTCAGCCATCACCTCTCAGCCATCAGCAGTCAGCCATCAGCTTTCAACTGTCGGTACTCAACTCTGAGCATGATTCTTGAGTCTTCAGTTCTGAGTCGCCTACCCGTTCCTTAGTACGGACGGCTGATTGCTGAAGGCTGAAAGCTGAAAGCTTGCATTCACAGCTCCTTCTCCACCCGATCGTCCTTGACGGTCTTCGGACCAAACCGCAGATAATGCAGCGTGACGCCGACCAATCCGCCGAGCATGGCGAGATTCCCGAGATATTTGAGCGGCGTCTTCCACAGTCTCACGACCCAGGGGATGGATGGGTTCGCGGGGAGACCGCCATAGGCTTCGGGCTGCGTCGCGTCGTGTAGCACGTAGATCACGCCCGTGCCGCCCACGCCCGGCGGATCGTAAACCCCGGCGTTCTCGAATCCGTAGTGCTCGCGCAACTGGTTGGCGCGCTTGTGCGCGAGATCCAGCATGTCGTCTTTGGTGCCGAAGTGGAGGCATCCGGTGGGACACGCCTTGATGCAGGCGGGCTCAAGGCCGTTGCTGACCCGGTCGGAGCAGAGCGTACACTTGTAGACTCGCTTGGTCGTGGGATTGAACTTGGGAATATTAAACGGACATCCTGTGATGCAGTAGCCGCAGCCGATGCAGTGGTCCTGCTGAAAGTCCACGATGCCGTTGGCGTATTGCACGATGGCGCCGTCGGAGGGACACGCCGCGAGGCATCCTGGATCGGCGCAGTGCATGCACTGATCCTTGCGCATCAGCCACATGAATCCGCCGTCCGGCTTGGGATGCTCGTTGAACTTGATCAGGTTCCAGAAGTTCCACTCGGTGTGCGGCATCGTCTGGTAAGTGTTGTCAAACGACGTCGTCGCGAAGGGCAGATCGTTCCACTCCTGGCAGGCGATCTCGCAGGCTTTGCAGCCGATGCAGGTGGTGGTGTCCACGAGCTTGCAGACCTGTTCCTGGCGCTGCATGTCTTCGCCGGGGATGGAGCCGGCATGTCCGGAAATCTTCTGAATGCGCAACGTAGCTTGGCTCATAACTTAGCTGTGACCCCAAGGGGCATTTGACAGACAGCCCTCAAATTGTTCAGATAGCCTTCCTCAACGAGAACCGGTCACGCGCTTTGTCGAATCGTCGTCGCGCCCTCTCGACGGCACCTACGGGACTCACATCGGCGTAATTCGTCTCCGCAATTCGCCCTGTCAGATATGGCCTGAACTGGCGCTCGGTCGCCGCGTAAATCATTCTCCGACTCAGGTTCCTGTTCTTCATCACGCTCAGGAATTCGAAGGCGACAAAGTCTGCGTTTCGAAGTCGTTGCTCATCGTCATTGAATTTACCAGTGATCACATGTTCGGCATCACGATAGAGGATGTCCATCCAATACCGCTCTCGGTATCTGAGGGCGTAGTATATGACCGGATCGCGCTGCGCCATTTCGTAGCTTGATTTTCTGAAACCCATTGCGAACCGGACGCCTATTCCCGCGACCATCTCTGCGTTCTGCTTGGCCATTTCCACTTGCGCGTCAATCGCCTTCCAGTTCTCGAGGATCTCGCCGTAGAGACTCCGCCGCACTTCACGCCGCCTGACCCACCGTTGAATGACCGCGCGGACGGGCTCCGTGACGCATGCAGTGAAAAACGCGCTTACGAGAGCAATAGCAAGGGTGGTCGTCCATCCCGGCCATACGACGTTCATAGTCGTTGACTCACTTAGCTTCTCACTTCCACCTGAACGCCGCGCTTTTCGAGCAACGGTCTCAGTGTCGAGTCATCTCGAATGCACAAGGCAATGTGCCTGACCGACTTCGGCTTACCCTTCTTGCGGAAGACCTCTGCCATCAGCTCCTTGGAAAAGAACGCCTGACCCATGAGCGACATGCCCAGTCTGCTGTGCTTCGCTTGAATCACCAGGATGTGTTCGTTCTGAAGACTGCTCGAGTCGCTCCACTTCTGCTCTGTTTGAGGCCGATTCAGTAGGATAATGGCGTCCAGCCTCCTGCTACCATTGGTTTGAGACACTGCGCATCGGAACTTCGCGAATGAGGGTCCCGCCAACCTCCTTCCAGAATCGTTTGATCAGCCGTTCTTCGGGCCTTTCTCGCGTTGGCATCTGCTCCCCCAAGCCCTCAATCAGGCAGTAGAACGCAATTTGAACCGCATTCCGTCCAATTTCATGTTCCAGCCCAGCCGGAAAGATCTGCACGATTGGAGATCACAACTTGTGATTTCCAACCAGCGGCCAAAGATGTGCTTCTGTCGGCCATTCTCGTCCCTGGCACCTGACACCTAACACCTACTTCACGCTCGCTCCACCTTCACCAGAAACCCCTTGAACTCCGGCGTAAACGCGTTCGGATCAAACACCGTCGGCGTGAGCAGGTTGGCCGGCATTTTCGCGGTACGCCCGTCGTCCTCGGCAATGCCCCGATAGCCCCAGTGAATCGGAATGCCGATCTGATACGTCTTCTTGCCGTTGATCATCATGGGCTTGATTCGCCGCGTCACCATCGCCTTGGCCACGTACTCTGCGCGCGCGCTTGATACCTTCACGCGTTCGCCGCCCCGGACCCCAATTTCGTCCGCCAGTTCGGCGGGAATCTCGACAAACGGTTCCGGCACCAATTCCACGTTGGCCGGATTGTTCTTGGTCCAGTAATGGTAGTGCTCGGTCAACCGGTACGTGGTGCAAACGATATTGAATCCCTCCGCCGGCGTGCCGAACTTGTCGAGCGGCGTCTTGAATTTCTTCACGACCGGATTGTTCGACTGGTCCGGGTGAAGCAGGTTGACGGTCGGACTTTCGACGGGCTCGTAGAACTCCGGGAACGGACCGTCCGTGACGGCGCCAATGGGTACGAAGATTCTGCCCACGCCTTCCGGGTTCATGATGAACGGTCCCAGGTGGTCCTTGGGATTCGAATCGGGTTTGAAATCCGGAACGTCGTTCCCCACCCATTTCTGACTGGTTTCATTCCACCAGATCTGCCTGCGGTCGGGATCCCACGGCTTGCCCTCCACATCGCAGGACGCACGGTTATAGAGGATGCGTCGATTCACCGGCCAGCTCCAGGCCCAATTCGGATAAACGCCGAGCCCCGACGGATCTTCCGTGCCGCGGCGCGCGATCTGAGGACCCGCCTCGGTCCACGAGCCCGAGTAGATCCAGTTACCACACGCCGTTGTGCCGTCATCCTTGAGCCACGCGAAGGATGGAAGCTGCTGGCCAGCGGTAATGGTCTGCTTGGTGGCGGGGTCGGTGATGTCCGCGAGCGCCTTGCCGTTGACTTCCTTTGCCACTTCTCCTAGCGCTGGATTCTCAGGGTCGGTGTATGCCCAGGTGAGATTCAGAATCGGATCAGGAAACTTGCCGCCCTCCTTCTTGTAGAGCTCGCGCACCTTGAGAAAGATCTGGGCCACGATGGCCTGATCCAGCCTGCAGTCGGCGGGCAGGGGCAGCGCGGCGTTCTTCCATTGCAGCCAGCGCGCGGAATTGGTGAAAGAGCCGTCTTTTTCCGCAAATCCCGCGCAGGGCAGGCGGTAAACCGTGGTCTGGATGGTTTTCATCTCTTCGGGTGTAACCCCGGGAGATCTCCAGAACTCGCTGGTTTCATCGGCATAAATCTCGCCGACGACCAGCCAACCCGCCTTCTTCAGCGCGTCGATGTTCTTCTGCGAATCGGGGCCGATCATCACTCCGTTCATGCCGAAGGCAAACAAGCCCTTGACGTTCCCGCGATACA
>JASHQD010000141.1 GCA_030037755.1 Terriglobia bacterium | reverse complement strand
CCACCTCTGTAAGTGGTCCCGTAGAAATTCCCGTCCGTGCCGAGCGCGAGCCCAGCGAGGGGCCAGTAGCCATCCGTACACTCAGCTTGTGAGCAGAATCTGTAGAGCGTCGTTAGCGCGCCGTCAGGGGTCATTTCAAAAGCCGTGCCACAACTGGTAAAACCACCGTCGCAGCCGCTGTTACCTCCCAGCTCGGTCGTTCCGTAGTAATTCCCATCCAGACCCTCAATCAGCGTCCCGAAGGGCTCGGCTCCATCGGTGAGGCCGAACCTGTGAAGAGTTGTCAGAGCGCCGCTTGGCGTGATCTTGAAAACTGTACCGCAGCCCAACTCGCCTTGAGCCCGCAGGCAGCTCATGATCCCGCCTTGGGCTGTTGTCCCGTAAAGATATCCGTCGGTGCCCGCGACTAGGCCGGCCTGAGGAATAGCACCGTCTGTGCAATCGCTTTGGACGCAAAAACTGTACAGCGTGGCGAAGGTACCGTCGGCGGCAACTTTGAACACTACGCCGTAGCCAATAGTCCCGCCCACTGCGGTCACCCCGTAGAGATTTCCGTCAGGAGCTTGGATCAGGTTTCCCCACGGCTCTTCGCCGTCGGTTCCGTCGAAACTATGTAGCGTGGTTAATTGTCCCTCTCGAGTGATTTCAAATACCGTGCCGCAACCGCCGGAGCACCCCGTACCTCCACCAGCTGTTATACCGTAGAGGTTTCCGTCGGAGCCCTCCACCAAGCCTCCGAAAGGCATGGCGCCGTCGGAGCAGTCGCTCTGGCTGCAGAAACTGTACAGAGTTGTAAGTACGCCCTTTGGTGAAATTCGAAAGACCGTGCCGCACCCTGCCGAGCTGCACCCATCGTTGGCGCCCCCTTGTGGCGTGGTTCCATAGAGGTACCCGTCGGTGCCTTGCACGAGACTTGCATACCCGTAGCCGGAGTTGGATCCGTCCGTCCCGTTGAAAAGCACCAGAGTCCTAAACATCTGCGCCGAAGCAGCCGTCGCCGCTGCCAGGACAGACAAAATGATCGCCGAAACGACAAAGGCGCGATTGGTCTTGTGCATGACGCCTCCCTGTTCCGCCCTATAGGCCTCGCGCTGCCGATGCATACTTGCCCGAGTATGGCGTGCATCATGCTCCCGCGCGTCCCCCGGCGTCAAGCGATTTCGCGATTGTGAACGCGAGTGGAAGCAAAGCAGCCTGGGCTCGCCTTCCCGGCCGCGCGGCATTCCAGAATACTCCGGGAGCAAATACCTGTATGTAGCCTACATCGTGAGCCAAGGCCTGTAAATCTTTCCCATTGACAAGCATCGAGCCCCGAGCTACTATGCCGTCAGCAATCTCCGCCGGATTCCCGGCCGGCGGCATTGAAGGCCATCATGTCGCTCGTTAAGCGTCCCACGCTGACCTCTCAGAAGCTCGAAGCCAGGCAGGACATAGCGCTTCTCTCCGGCAACCCGGTCCGGTTTCTCAATGACTTAGCCGTCACCCCCGACGCGCTAAACATGAAAGAACATCGACTTTCCCAAAGCTGGAATGTCCCATGGAATCAATCGTTTAAAACGGGCGTCGCAGGAACATGCGAAAAAGCAACCACCGTTAAAACCGGAATGTCTCATGAGATCAATGGGTTAGGTCAAAAACGGCGGGAAAAGAAACATCAAAAACATCCACAGTGCCTAAGCTGGAATGTCTCATGGAATCAATCATTTAAGCCAAAACCGGGGGCTAGACCCAAAGCTGGAATGTCCTTTAGAATCAGTAAAACGGGGGCTACATCGACCGCGCGAAAGACGCTGTTTTTGACCGAAATGTGCTTGAAATCGGTCAAAACTGACACCGGTCGGACCGGCGGGTTTTGCGCCCGCCGGCGTCCTCCCAGGCCCATCCTGGGAAATCGTCGTGCTCGGACCGCCCGGCTGTCGTACACTTTCAGGTTGCACGTCCCATCAAGGAGGCTTTCATGGCCGGACAAGGACTTGACCGGCGCCAGATCCTACGCGCTATGGCGCTGGCGGCAGCCGCCAGCCAGTTTCCCGGATTCGAGCGCTGGGCCTTCGGCTGCGGGCACGTCGGCGCCGCGAAGACCGCATCGCCAGCAGTCGCGCCGGCCGCCTACACGCCGCAGTTCTGCACGCCTGAGGAATACACGACCGTCGAGCGCCTGACGGAGCTCATTCTCCCGAGCGACGGATCGCCTGGCGCGCGCGAAGCCGGGGTCAGCGAGTTTGTGGACTTCATGATCGCGAGCGACCCGGGCGCGCAGTACGAGTTCCGCTACGGCCTGACCTGGCTCGACACCCATTCCGACAAGCTCCACGGCAAGCCGTTCCGCGATCTCGACGCCGGCGAGCAGTCGGACATTTTGAAGCATCTAGCCTACAAGGACCAGTATCGGGACGGCGAGGATGAAGGCCGGCGCTTCTTCGGCTCGATTCGGGAACTGACGCTGATGGGGTTTTACACGTCCCGCATCGGGCTCGAGGAGCTGGATTTTCCCGGGCTGAAGTTTTATGCGGAATCGCCGGGATGTCCTCACGCGAGCGATCGAGAGCATGCGAGGCTGAGGGAGTCGACAGTTAACAGTTGACAGTCGACAGGTCAGTTGACAGTCGAGAGGGAGTTGACAGTTAACAGTCAACAGTTGACAGTTAGTTTTAGCGGGCGATAGCCGGTCAAACTACGGCCTCAGGGGAGGTGCGGAATGCAACATTTCCGAGACTTGATCGTGTGGCAAAGAAGCCACGCCCTCGTGCTCAATCTCTATCGGCTCACGGCTTCATTTCCCAAGGACGAACGCTTCGGGTTAGTCTCGCAGTTGAGGCGAGCAGCAGCTTCGGTGCCCACGAATATCGCCGAGGGCGCGAAACGGCAAGGCAAGCAAGACTACGCCCGTTTTCTTAACATTGCCGAAGGGTCCCTCTCGGAAACGGAGTACCTCGTAATTCTGAGCCGGGACCTCTGCTACATTCCGGCTGAAACGGCGGAAGCGGTCCTGGCCGAGTCTAGCGAGATCGCTCGGATGCTTCACGGCCTGAGGACAAGGGTCGAATCCAGGGCTGCCTGAGGCTGTCGACTGTCAACTGTAGGCTGTCAACTGCCTCACGACTGTCAACTCCCTGTCGACTGTCAACTGTCGACTGTCAACTTCGTCCGATGGGGGATCTCGGCCAATGAACACGACTTACGACGTTATCGTCATCGGAACCGGCGCCGGCGGAGGCATGGCGATCAAGACCCTCTGCGAAGCCGGACTGAAGGTTTGCGCGCTGAATTCCGGGCGCCGCCTCGATCCCGCCAAAGACTTCCGCAATCACCGCTATTCCTACGACCTCAAGTACCGCGGCTTCGGCGATCCCCGCCAGCGCGACCAGTACTATTCCATCGAAAACGAGTACACCGCGGGTCTCTGGGAGCACGGCATAGCCTACACTGTGGCGCCGGGCAGCGAGTGGCAGTGGCCGCGGTGCCACGCCGTGGGCGGCAAGACGAATTTCTGGGGCCGGTCGGCCGCACGCATGGGCGACATCGACTTCAAGGCCGGCAGCCGCGATAGCTCAGGCATCGACTGGCCCGTGAGCTACAGCGAGATCGCGCCCTATTACAGCCGTGCGGAGCGGATGATCGGCGTGGCCAGCACCGTCCAGGGGCGGCCCAGCAATCCGGA
>JASHQD010000140.1 GCA_030037755.1 Terriglobia bacterium | reverse complement strand
CCGGGCCGGGTCGTCGTGCGTAGCAGCGCGCGGGGAGAGGACGGTGCTCTCGGGAGCCTCGCCGGAAGATATGACTCGGTGCTTGGGGTTGAGGGCGCCGAGGCGGTGGCGCGCGCAATCGACCACGTGATCGCTTCGTTCGGCGGCGACCTCAGTGATGACGACCAGATTTTCGTGCAGCCCATGCTTGAGCGGGTGGCAATGGCCGGGGTGGCCTTCTCACGCAGTCTTAGCGGCGGCCCCTATTTCGCCATCAATTATGACGACGGCTCCGGCCTGACCGATCGTGTGACGGCAGGTGTCGGTGACGACCTCAAGACCTTCTATTGCCTCAAATCGCGGCCCGATGCGTGTCCCCCATCGCTCGGGCCCGTGATCGCCCTGGTCAGCGAACTCGAAGCCATTTTCGCGTGCGATGCAATCGACGTGGAGTTCGCCATCGACGATGATGGGCAGGTTTATCTTCTGCAAGTCCGTCCCCTTTCCGCCGATCATCAAGATCGAACTATGGACGCCGAGGTTGAGGCCGCGCTCACAAATGTGGCGCGCAAGGTCGAGCTCCTGAGCCGCCCGCATCCTTACTTACACGGCAGCCGCGCTATATTCGGCGTCATGCCGGACTGGAATCCGGCGGAAATGATCGGCTTGCGGCCCTACCCCCTCTCGTTGTCGCTCTATAGCGAACTCATCACCGATGCCATCTGGGCGTACCAGCGGGACAACTATGGGTACCGGAATCTCCGTAGTTTTCCCTTGATGGTCAGCTTCCATGGCCTGCCCTACATCGACGTGCGGGTCAGCTTCAACTCCTTTATCCCGCGCGACCTGCCTGACGATCTTGCCGCGCGCCTGGCGAATTACTATATCGATCGTCTCCTCTCTGAACCGCGGCTTCATGACAAGGTCGAATTTGAGATCATTTTGTCCTGTTACAGCCTCGATTTGCCGCAGCGAATGATCAGGCTGGCCGAAAGCGGCTTTTCATCACAAGACCTTGATGAACTCGCCGTCGCCCTCCGGCGCCTCACCAATCGCATCATTCATGGCGAGACCGCGCTCTGGCGGCGCGACCGCGCCAAGATTGACTTGCTGGCACAACGGCTTCCAATGATCTGGAACGCAAAAATCGACAAGATCAGCCGCATTTACTGGCTGATCGAAGACTGCAAGCGATACGGCACGTTGCCGTTCGCCGGCCTGGCGCGGGCGGGGTTCATAGCAGTCCAGATGCTCCAGTCTCTGGTGGCGGTGGGTGTTCTCAGTGCCGAAGAGAGCGCGACGTTCATGGGAAGTGTAGAAGGTATCGGATCGTATATCGGGCGCGATTTTGCGGAGCTTCCAAAGGCGGAGTTCCTGGCGCGCTATGGCCACCTCAGGCCGGGAACTTACGACATCCTGTCGCCGCGCTACGACGAGGCGCCCGACCTCTATTTCGATTGGTCGAGTGCCCGCCGGGCGGCGCCGGCTCCGCCTCGATTCGTGCTCTCGATCGACCAGTTGCGCCATATCGAGCAACTGCTCAAAGAGCACCAGCTCGAGATTGACGTCTTGAGTCTGATCGAGTTCATCAAGGCAGGCATTGAGGGACGGGAATTTGCGAAATTTGTCTTTACGCGAAGCCTCAGCGACGCGCTCTCGCTGATCAGGCAGTTGGGCGAGGATAATGGTCTTTCGGTTGAGGATTGCGCATTCCTGGACTACAGCGCCATTCGCAAGCTTTATAGCCAGAGCGGTTCAGTTTGCCAGGCGTTAGAGGCGAGTGTGGCGCAGGGCAGACAGCGTCACGCGCTCACGCGCAATCTTGTGCTTCCGCCGATCATCGCGTCGCCCGGCCAGGTCATTGCATTTCACGTTCCCCCAAGCCAGCCTAATTTCATTACGCGAAAGAGTGTCACCGCACCCGTCGCCTCGGTCGCCGACCCGCCGGAGAGTTTTGCCGGACGAATTCTATTTGTGCCGAGCGCGGACCCGGGCTTTGACTGGATCTTCACCCGTAATATCGGCGGATTTGTCACCCAGTTCGGCGGCGCGAATTCGCACATGGCGATCCGTGCCGCCGAACTCGGCATTCCCGCGGTGATCGGGGCCGGCGAAGCTCTTTTCAGGCAATGGCAGGCAGCGAGCAAGCTCTGCCTCGACTGCACGAATCAGAAGGTGCTGCTGATTGCATGAAAACCGTCGGTGTCACCCAGCGCGTAACGGTCATTCCGGAGTATGGCGAGCGCCGCGACTGTCTGGATCAGGCATGGACCAAGTTCCTGGCGGCCTGCGGCCTTCTTCCCGTGTTGCTGCCCAACGTCATGGAGACTGCGCTTGCCTTGTGTGAGTGGGCCGGCGTCGTGGGGTTGGTGCTGACCGGCGGGAACGATCTCGCGGAATACGGCGGCGATGCCCCGGAACGCGACGCCGTCGAGCACGCTCTGCTCACTTGGGCGGAGCGGCGCGGCCTGCCGGCCCTGGGCGTTTGCCGGGGGATGCAGGTGATCCAGCAGCATTTCGCAATCGGGCTACGCCGCGTGGAAGGCCATGTTGCGAAGCGCCAGGTCATCCAGATCGACGGCGAGCCCAGAGAGGTCAACAGCTACCATCGCTTTGCCGCCTTCGACTCGCATCCGCCGCTTGAAGTCTGGGCGGTTGCGGCCGATGGCGCGATCGAAGCCGTTCGCCATCCGGCCCGGCCCATCACGGGAATCATGTGGCACCCTGAGCGGTCAGCGCCGTTCTCGCCTGCCGACGTGCTACTATTCCGGCGGTTCTTCACGGTTGACTAATGCGCGCACTTATTCTCGCCGCCGGTCGAGGCAGCCGCCTGGGGCATCTGACGGGCGATCGTCCGAAATGCCTGGTCGAGTTCGAGGGCAAGCCGCTAATCGAGCGCCAGATCGCGTCGCTTCGGCGGGGCGGGATGGACCAGATCGGAGTGGTCCGAGGTTATCGCGCCGAGATGATCGATTTTCGAGGCCTCTCCTATTTCGCCAACGAACGATGGGCTGAAACCAACATGGTGATGTCGCTCGCCGCGGCCGCTCCCTGGCTGTCTTCGGCGCCGGTCATCGTTAGCTATGGCGACATCTTTTATCGCAGCGACCTGGTGCGCGGCTTGGCTGCGACTCCTGGCGAGCTGGTCGTCAGTTATGACCGGGCTTGGGTCCGCTTGTGGCAGCGGCGCTTCGCCGATCCCCTGGCTGACGCCGAGACTTTCCGGATCGACGATGCGGGGCGACTACTGGAGATCGGCGGCAAAACGAACCGGATCGAAGATATCCAGGGGCAATATATGGGCCTCTTGAAGTTCACGCCGCCCGCATGGCTTGCCGTGGAGAGGCTGCTCGATACGCTCGACCCATCCAGCCGCGAGCGTCTGGATATGACCGGAATGCTTCGCCGCTTGTTGGCAGCCAGGAGTCTTGCTATCGACACTTTCGGCACCGACGGCCAGTGGGGCGAGATCGATAATCCGGAGGACGTGGCGCTGTACGAGGACATGGTGCAAAAAGGAGAACTCCTGCTCGAGGATCTTCCCTCCAGCACCGCGGCGACAGAATAAGACGGAAACGATGGAACTCGCACAGCGCACGGATTATTTTCAGCCTGCTATTGATCGAGCGCCGTCCGGGGCTGCCAGGGATAACTTGGAATGAAGCACGGAGATTTCACGGGATTGGCCGGCCACTACGCCAAGTTCCGTCCGGGCTATGCGCCACAGGTCGAGACTGCGATTCTGGGTATTGTCGGACGCGATGTGGCCAGCATCGATGCGGCGGACATTGGCGCGGGCACTGGCATCTGGACACGCATGCTTGCGGCCCGCGGCCTGCGTTCCATCGTCGCCGTGGAGCCAAACGACGATATGCGCGCGCAGGGGATTGCAAGCTCGGGCGGCACGCAAATCATCTGGCGCAAAGGTTCAGCGGAGAGCACAGGGTTACCGCCAGGCTCGGCCGACCTTGTCAGCATGGCATCTTCACTCCACTGGGCCGATTTCGATAAAGCCTGCGACGAGTTCCACCGCATCCTGCGGCCGGGCGGCGTCTTCACTGCCTTATGGAATCCACGCCTCATCGAGATGAATCCCTTACTTGTCGAAATCGAAGCCCAGATCAGGCAGCTCAAGCCCGACATCCAGCGGGTGTCGTCCGGCCGCTCCGGCATCACCGAGCGGCTCACCGACATGTTGAACGCCAGGCCACAATTCACCGAGGTGATTTACCTTGAAGGCAGGCATGTGATGCGTCAAACGCCGGAACAGTACGTTGGCGCCTGGCGGTCGGTAAACGATCTGCAGGTGCAATTAGGCCCGGAACTCTTCCGGCAATTCCTCGAATTTACAGAGAAGCGTGTCGCGGGTCTGGCGGCGATCGAGACAACTTACTTGACCCGCGCCTGGGCGGCGCGAAGCGCGTAGGCACCTGGCGGCCGCATCGCGAGCCTCAAGCCTCACCGTTAAGCTGGCGGAATCTACTCGACCCGGTCCAACGTATAGCCGATTCTCTCAATCCGCCCTTTTGTCTCAAGGTCCAGCCCGCTGATAAAGTCACTGAACTGGGGAAGCTTGTCCTTAACAGCCAAATAGCCGTAGGGCCTGGCTCTCGGCGGACTCAATTGCAACCGGCTCAAATCGAGATCGACAGACATGACTTCGACGATCTTCGAAAACTCCCTCAGAGGATCGATCGCGAAATCCTCAAACCGCAGCGTGAGCGCAGGGCACTGGAGATAGAGTTCAGTTTCCTCAACAAACTCCTGGAAGGACAGAAATCGGGGTCCGGGCGCCAGCGCGAAGAAATCGGGATCGCCTTCGGCAAAGGCTTTGAACTCAGAAAAATTCCGCTCCAAGTCGGCGCAGAGCTCGTCAGTATTCTTGTATGCCTGCAAGACGCCGCCAACTCCCCTTCCCTTGCTGTCCTGGAGCCTGGACCGCCAGCAAACCCAATTTGTCAGTAACGAGTCGAGAGGGTGACGGTAAATGAAGATCACGTCGGCAAATCGCTGTCTTACAGCTTCAAAGACCCCACTCGTAACAGCCGGCAAGGCCTGACCGCGGGAGGGATACTTCAACGTCGCATGGCAGGTATAGATCATGGACGTTGGGCGCTCATGCAGGCGGACGGTATCCCTCAAATACTTCGCCCTCTCTCCAATGCTCTGTGCGATCAGCTCATTGATATACCAGCGGCCCGTGCCAAATAGTCCCACGATGTAAGCCGTCCGATCGTTTCCATGGTGCGGAACTCTCCAGCCCCAGTCCTCTAAGTGGCTTCGGTAACGCGGCCAGCGGGCCTGGACTGCCCTCAGCTTCTCGGGGAGGCGTTTTCGAGCGAATCTGGCGAGCCTCTGAGAAATACTGGGAGCCGTCATGGCGTTATTATCCGTTCCACGGTCAAAGTCTCACCGAGCGAACAATGTCTCACGTAGAAGGGCGGAACGTGCGGTTGGAAGCCCGACACCCCGTCCCAGGCAGTATTAGCTCGAATAATGCGGGGTATTGATTGACATCCATCACTACACCACCGCCAGCCTCGTGTCAAGTAGAGTTTGAGCAAAATGACTTGAGCAACGCTGTCGGCCAGCCGTCTGGCCGCTGCAGGAACAAGCCTGTGAGCACGGGCCCCTGAATCAGGCAGCGCCTTCCGGACCGGAGTCCGCGGGTCCGCGACGAAAAAGCTCGCCAGCTCAATAGCCGACAGTGTCGCCGTGCCGCGTAATCGCCAGAGCTTATCGCTCTCCAACACATGCGGAACGCCTTCGCCATGCCGGAAGATAAACCGGAGCGGTCCGCACTGAGGCAAGCGCCAACCCCACTCGAGGAAGTACTGGCGGCCGAAGGCATAACCGCGGGTGGCGACGGCAGTGCAGCATATGTCGCCGCCTTCGGTGGTCTGCGCTAACATGTGTTGCCGTTGCCAAAAGGGTCGGGCCCCGGGCGGCGTGACGTTCACACAATCTCTAAGCGAGGGTGGCACCCACGGCAGCCTCGTACAAAGGACCGAGCGTTACCGAGCCGTTTTGAGGAACGAGCAAGCGATCGACCGCGGGCCGGCTGGCGTGCAGGCGCCGCACGATTGGCCTCTACCGGGGCAAAGCTTCAGTCAAGATCCAAGCCCCCGCGAAATCCCCTATACTGGGTGTGCAGGCGCTTACAGGGGGTGGTGTGAATGAAGCGCACTCGCCGGCTGGCACTCTCAATTCCGTTTGCTCTGACTCTAGCACTGACCTTCAAATTCATCACCGCCTGCGACGATTGTGGTCTCGCGGTTCTGCTCCGGAAATCGAGGATCTCTTGCTCGCCACTTGTGACTCGTCACTTGCCACTTCGACCCGTCTTCGCCGCGGCCCCTGCCCCTGCAGACGACTGGCCTGTCTACGGACACGATCCTGGCGGCATGCGATACTCGCCGCTTACGCAGATCAATCGGGAGAATGTGAGCACGCTGCAGGTCGCGTGGACATTTCACACCGGCGACATCTCCGACGGC
>JASHQD010000139.1 GCA_030037755.1 Terriglobia bacterium | reverse complement strand
AGGAGAGCGCTCGACACCGCCGCTACAGCAGGGCGTCACGATGCGATCTCGCGCTTACTGCGTTACCCGGAACGGAACGTTGCTCGATAGCACACCGCTCGGCGTGGTCACCTGGACCGTGCCCGTAGTGGCGCCCGCCGGTATGATCGCTCGGATCAGGGAAGGCGAGTCCACCTGGAACTCTGCCGGCGTGCCGTTGAACGTCACGCTGCTCGCGCCGCCCATATAGGTTCCCAGAATCTCAATCGCCTTTCCGGCCTTGCCGTGGTTGGGCTGCGTTTCCACGAAGGGCGCGAGACCCATCGAGAGCACGAAGGCCGTTCCGTCACCGTAGGCTCCGCCTGACTCCGTTGTCCCGTAGAGGCTCCCGTTGGTGTGCTGGACGAGTGCGCCCGAGGCGTACTGGCCGTCCGCACCGCTGAAGCTGTGCAGTGTGTTCAACCCGTTGGTGCTGAGTTCGAATTCGAAGATCATGCTCAGCTCACCGCTATAACCGGTGCCGGACGTTGTCCCGTACAGGTTCCCGTCGGTGGCCTGGATCAGCGCCGCCAGTGGATCGCCGCCATCCCAGCCCTGGAAGGGGTAGAGTTTGGTCGCTGTGCCGCTGGGCGTGATGTTGAACACCGTACCGTCACCGCCGCCATAAAGGATCCCACCCAGCCGCGTTGTGCCGTACAAGTCACCGTCAGTGGCCTGGACCAGCGCCCCGTAGGGCTCGGCACCCCCTGGGCAGCCGCTTTGCCATGGATTACAAAAGCTGTAAAACGTGCTTAGCACGCCTGAGGAGGTCATTGTGAAAATTGTGCCACAGCCGTTGAATAAGCAGCTCAGGTTGGCTCCGCCCCCCACCGTTGTCCCGTAGAACTTCCCGTCAATTCCCTGGATCAGTCCCGAATACGGGAGAGCGCCGTCGTCCTGGGTCTCGGAAAAGCTGTGAAGCGTGGTGAGTGTCCCGCTGAGGGTCATTTTGAAGACCGTCCCGTAGGCGTAGACCCCGCCGCTGTAGGTTGTTCCGTAGAGGTTCCCGTCGGTGGCCTGCATCAGCGACGCGTATGGGGTGGAACCGTCTGCGCAACCGCTCTGGGCGCAAAAGCTGTACAGCGTGATCAGCGCGCCATTGGCAGTCATTTTGAAGACCGTGCCGAACCAATTGACCCCGTCGCCCGCCGTTGTCCCGTAGAAGTTCCCGTCAGATGCCTGAATCAGCCCCGCGGCCGGGTACACGCCGTCCGTGCAACCGCTCTGCGAGCAAAAGTTGTACAGGGTGGTCAGTGTGCCGGCGGGGCTGATTTTGAAAACCGTGCCGTAGCCGGAGGCCCCGCCACCGTTGGTTGTCCCGTACAGGTTTCCGTCAGTGCCCTGAATGAGCGCCGACATAGGATTGGCGCCATCCGTGCCGTCGAAGCTGTGCAGCACTCCGAACGTCTGCGCCTGAAGGGTGATCGCAGTCGCCGCGCACAGCGCCAGCACAGCGCACGCTCCTTTCACGAAATTGAGTTTGTTCATCTGACTCCTCCTTGGCCGCTCTCGCGGCTCGAAATTCTCGTTGCGACTCAGATCCGGCTAACTTGCGCTTGCCTCTGAGTCAGGTTGAATTTGAGGCCCGAAGGGCCGGTCTATCACAGCCCTGGGCAACGCCCAGGGTCATCGAAGCCAAGGCCCCACGCCCGGCTCGAGTTCGTAATGCGGTTACACGAGGCCCGAAGGGCCGGTCCATCACAGCCCTGGGCAACGCCCAGGGTCGTCGAACCGACCCGCCCACATGTCGAGCCCTGAAAGGGCGAGCCTACATCCCGCGCCTGTGGGGCGCCCTTTCAGGGCTTCGGACTTCCAAAAATGCCGCACTCCGAACCCAGGCCGACTGGCCTGGGCTGCGATGGCCCGGCCCTTCGGGCCTTGGACTTCTAAAACACCCCCGCACTCCAAACCCAGGCCGACTGGCCTGGGCTGTGATGGCCCGGCCCTTCGGGCCTCCCCTGCCGCGGACTTCCGACCGCCTACTGCCGACTGCCTACTGCCGACGTGCCTTCTACTTGCCGTAGCCCCTCAGGCCCACCGTCTGCGGGGCGCCGCCGCCGTTGTCACTCACTCCGATCACGGCTTGACGCACCCCTTTCGCTTGTGGCGTGAACGTCACGCTGATTGTGCAGCTTGATCCCGGCGCCACGCTCGTCCCGCAGGTATTGGTCTCAGCAAAGTCTCCGGAATCCGCTCCGGCAATGTGGATGCCGGCTATGGTCAGCGGCCGGCGCCCGCTGTTGGTCAGCGTCACGGTCTGTGGTGCGCTGGTGGTCCCGACGGTTTGGGCACTGAAGCCCAGACTCGTCGGCGCGAGCGCCACTATGGTGCCGGCGCCCGTGAGGGGAACCGTCTGGGGGCTGTTGGAAGCGTTGTCTGTGATCGTCAAGGTTCCTGTCTGAGTACCAATGGTCGACGGGCTAAACGACACCGTGATCTGGCAGTATTCGTCGGCCAACACGATGGAGCCGCAATCGTTCGTCTGAGAGAAGTTTCCGCTCGTGTTGATGCTGGTTATGCTGAGCGCAGCGTTGCCACCGTTAGAAAGGGTGACGGAGCGCTGGGCGCTGGTGAAAATCAACTGTGTCCCAAAGTCGAGGCTGGATGGAGTGAGTGAAACCGATGGCGCTGGCGGGATCTGCAGAGCTAAGCCAACACCGTTCAAGTACCAGAAGGTGGCCGCCACGTCCATCGCGCCATCCCCATTGAAGTCCCCCAGCGCTATCGAAGAGGGTTGGAAGGTAAACCAGTATCCCCAGGACCACTGTGTCCAAACGTCCATGAAGAAGTCGCCCGTGCCATCTCCGACCAGGAAGTAAGTCCCGCCGTGATAGGCGTCGCAGCCCCCGTACATGCATTCACTTTTGACCGCCAAATCCAGCTTGCCATCCCCGTTCAAGTCGCCCACCGCAAGGGAGTCGGTATACCAGCCTGTGCCTTGAGACGAGTCCGGGATGAAATTGCCCGTGCCGTCACCGAGCAGGATAGAAACGTTGCCCAAACCACCCTCTTGAGTGGCCACGGCCAAGTCGGGCCAGCCATCCCCATTGAAGTCGCCGACAGCCACTGACGCGGGACCAAGATCTGTGCCCGGGGAAGAGGCCAGACTGAAGTTGCCGGTGCCGTCACCCAAAAGGATGGAAAGCGTGGCACTGCCGTAGTTGGCGACCGCAAGGTCCGGGATGCCATCGCCGTTGAAGTCGCCGACGGCCACTGCGACCGGGTTTTCGCCCGTCGCCGACGTCGGACCCACGGTAAAATTGCCCGTGCCGTCGCCCAGCAGGATAACAACCGTATTGTTGCCGTAACTGGCCACGGCCAAATCCAGGTTGCCATCCCCATTAAAATCGGCCGCGGCAGTCTGGTACGGCTGGCTTATCGCGGGGAAAGACAAAACGAGTGGCGGTTGGAAAGTGCCGTCACCATTTCCCAGCAGGATGGAGATGCTCCCGGTAACGGTGACGGCGAGATCCGGCTTGCCGTCCCGGTTGAAGTCACCGACCGTGAGCGATAATGGGGAGCCGTTGACCGCCGGCGACGAGACCACCGTGAAGTTACCCGTGCCGTCTCCCAACAAGATGGAAACCGTATTGCTTCCTCCGTTGGCGACCGCCATGTCCAGCTTGCCGTCGCCGTTGAAGTCGCTCACTACGACTCCGGTAGTCCCTTCTCCGCCGCTGCCAGCCGTGGTATTGGTGAAATACAAGGCGTACCCCGAGTCCGGGCTCACGCTGAGG
This sequence comes from Terriglobia bacterium, assembly GCA_030037755.1. GTDB lineage: Bacteria > Acidobacteriota > Terriglobia > UBA7540 > UBA7540 > Gp13-AA77. Next base: position 607 of record JASHQD010000139.1, on the reverse strand, counting down.
AACGCGACGTTCGATGTCCCTCCGCCTGGCGCAGGATTCACCACCGTCACCCAACCGGTGCTCGCTTTGGCGATGTCGGCGGCGGGGACGACTGCGGTCAACTGCGATCTGCTGACGAACGTCGTCGCGAGCGGGGTCGTGTTCCAATTCACCGTGGAGTTGGAAACGAAGCCCGTGCCATTGACGGTGAGCGTGAATTGCGGCCCGCCCGGCGCAGTGGCGTCGGGAACCAGAGGCAGATTGATCAAAGGAACGGGATTCGGCGCTTGGGCTCTCAGCGACGGTCCAAATAGAACGATCAGAACCGCCAGACCGATCCCGAAAAACACACTGCGACGCTTTTTGCTGTTGATTACGGGGCTCATGACAGGCTCCCTCCTCTTCGTCGATGGGTCGTGATCTACCTGGTTGGGTTATAACTCAACTATGGGATAACGATCTGTGAGGGGGATCACGGCGGCTAGTGACGTCCGGTGGCACAGGCACTCTTGCCTGTGCCGGCAACCCGGGAAGGAGAAGTCAGAAGTCAGAAGTCAGAAGCCAGAAGCCAGAAGTCAGAAGCCAGAATTCGCCGTCGCGAGTGTCGCCAAACAGTCGGTCACTGCCC
>JASHQD010000138.1 GCA_030037755.1 Terriglobia bacterium | reverse complement strand
CAGAACGGACACAGGCCCTTTTTCAACCGATTGAGGGAGGACCGGCGCTTGCCGGCGGCGGTGCGGGGACCAGTGGAGCCGCGGAGCCCGCGGGGCACGGCTCCAGGCGACAATGCGCCCTGCCGGACCGGATTTGCGCCCGCAGCCATAGCTTCTTTCGCCCGCTGTTTAGGTATGCGTTAATTATATACCAGTTCTCAGAAAAGTCAAGCTAAAGATTTGGCGGTGTCGAGCGCCGGGGCGCCCGACGGTGGCCAGCGGACTGGCCCACCCGATTTGGCAAAGCCAACGGGAGGCGGGCGGACAAAAGAGAGAAATCGGCACGGAACGGCGTCGCATTCCGCATCGGATATTGTTCAGCGAGGATAAGCTCTGGCAAGCCTGACGGGTTTCGGGTAGACTCTTACAGTCAGCCGAACGTCGGCACTGCCTGCCGGCGTCCTCGACCCGCGGAGAGGTGGCCGAGTGGCTGAAGGCGGCGGTTTGCTAAACCGTTGTACGGGCCAAAACCTGTACCCAGGGTTCGAATCCCTGCCTCTCCGCCAGCTTTTCCCGATGATCGATCCGCCAGAACAACCAATCGCTGAGTCTCGGCGAGTGACGAGCGAGGCTTGGGAAAACCGACCCGCGAGGCTGTTGCCTAAGTCGGTTTTATCTTTGTTTTGACCCGTTTCTGGTTGACGCAGAGAGGCTTAAAGTGCTACAAAAGCCAATTCAGCCTTTGTACTGATTCCAGGCCTTGTAACGCATTCATAATCCGCAGTGCGTCCTGGAGTAGCTTCAACGGGAGGACTATATATGCAAGTTGGACAAGACCAGCGGCCTGGCCGTCTGGTTCGAGGGGGGATTGTCTCAGTCCTCCTTGCGGCTTTTTATCTGTGCTCTCTGCAAGCGTTGCCGGCGCAGGATTCCGCGTCGAAAGCGGCCGCGCCGAGCTCGTCGCGAGTTCAAGCGCCTGCGATCTCAGCGGGTGCGCGGCGTCATCTCGTTGAGTCCTACGGCCGGCTTCCGTTGAGCTTCGAGGCGAACCACGGACAAGCACCGGCGCCGGTGGAATTCCTGGCGCGAGGCGCGGGTTACTCGCTCTTCCTGACGCCGGACGGCGCCAGCCTGGTGCTGAGCGGACCGCCGGCGAGCACGTCAGACGCGCAGGCCGTAACCATGAAGCTTGCGGGAGCCCGTCCCGCCGTCTCCGGCACTGGAACCGAACAGCTTCCCGGCGAGGCCAACTATTTCCTCGGCAACGATCCCAGCGCGTGGCGAACGCATATTCCGACCTTCGCCCGCGTGGCCTATCGCGACGTCTATCCCGGCGTGGATCTCGTCTACTACGGCCACTCGGGACAGCTCGAGTACGACTTCGTGCTCGGGCCCGGCGCCGATCCCGCCAAGATTCAACTGGCTCTCGACGCCAAAGCGCACCTGACAGCGAGCGGCGATCTGGCCCTTTCCCTGGCATCGAGCGAGGTCCGCTTCCAGAAGCCCGTGATCTATCAAACGGCGGCTGACGGAACCAGGCATTACCTGGACGGCGGCTACGTGATCGCGTCTGATTCCGGACCGGCGGCGCGTCAGGAATCGCGAGTTGGCTTCAAGGTGACGTCCTACGATCGCTCTCTGCCGCTGGTGATCGATCCCACGTTCACTTTTGCGACGTACCTCGGCGGCACCGGCACCGACAGCGCCTTGGGCATCGCCGTAGATACCGCGGGCAACCTGTATGTCACCGGCCGGACAAGTTCCACGAACTTCCCTGTAAAGAGCGCTTATCAGCCGACGTTCAGCGGCGGAAGCACAGACGCTTTCATAAGCAAGATCAGTCCGGACGGACTCTCGATCGTCTACTCCACTTACCTCGGCGGCGCCACGCCCGTTACCGTTTCGACCTCACCGGCCGACTCTCTCTGCGGCGTTCCGGCCGGGGTCACGACTGCCATGAACGCCGGTGCGGCGATTGCTGTGGACGTGACCGGCGCGGCCTATGTGACGGGGATCACCAATACCAGCAACTTTCCGCTGACTTCGGGAGCCAAACAGACCGTCATTGGCGGCGCGTTTGACGCCTTCGTGACCAAGCTCAGCACCGATGGGTCATCACTCAGCTATTCAACATACACGGGCGGCACCCAGAACGATTGCGGGACGGCCATCGCTATCGATTCGGCCGGCGACGCATATGTCGCAGGATCAACAAGTTCCAAGAACTTCGTGGCCACCAAGAGCGGCTACCAGACCACCCTGAACTCGTCGAGCGGCAATGCCTTCTTCATGGAGCTTAACTCGTCGGGTACCGCACCCGCAGTTTATGCCACGTTTCTGGGCGGCAGCGGAGCGGATTCGGCACAGGCGATTGCGCTCGACCCAAGCTGCACCACCACGAACTGCGACGCGTACGTGACCGGACAAACCACATCGCTCAATTTCCCGGTGAGCGCGACGACGTATCAGAAGAGTCCTGCCGGCGGAACCGACGCTTTCGTGGCGGAAATTGATCCCGCCGGCTCCGGCACCACGTCACTGCTCTATTCGACCTATTTCGGCGGCGCCGGCAACGACATCGGTTATGGGATCGCCGTGGATCCTTCGGGCGACGCTTACATCACCGGAAGCACCACGTCATCGAACCTCCCGGTCACCTCGGGCGTGTACCAATCAGCCTTGAACGGCAGCCAGGACGCCTTTGTTGCGGAGCTCGATCCCACCGGCTCGGGCCTGACCTACTCAACTTATCTCGGCGGCAGCGGTGTGGATTCGGCCGCGGCCATCGCGGTTGACTCGCTGGGCGATGCCTTCGTAACCGGAAACACCACATCAACCAACTTCGTGCCCGCTTCGGTCGAGGCCCTGGCCCTGCAGTTTACCTGCGCCACCACGTCCGGGGCTACCTGCAACGACGCCTTTGTGGTCACGGTTTCGCCCGGAGGCGGCTCCTTGAGTTTCGCCACTTATCTGGGCGGCGGATTGTATGACGCGGGCAACGCCATCGCTTTGGACCCCTGCGCGCTGCTGGACGCTTCCTCCTCGACCTGCGGCGATGACGTCTACGTGGCCGGCGCCACCAACTCCACGGACTTCCCCGCCACGGCGGGTGTCTTCCAGCCGGCCTGCGCCGTCTCGTCGAGCGGAACGTGCGGAAACGCCTTTATCGCCGAGATTTCACCCGAGCAGCCCGCAGTGCAGATGGTGCCCCAGATTATTCCGTTCGGCGCCCAACCGCTGGGCGTCCCGAGCGCTTCGCAAATCGTCACCGTGACCAACACCAGCGGCTCAGCGGTGACGTTCACCAGCATCGCGACCACGGGGAATTATCAGACCGCCACCTCCGGGACCACGTGTTTTACCGGCAGCGGCGCCGCATTGTCGTCCGGCCAGAGTTGCGCGATTTCGCTCACGTTCACGCCCAATGCGGTCGGAGACAGCGGGGCTAACGCAGGCACCCTGGTATTGACGGACAATGCGGCGGGCAGCCCGCAGACCGCCCTCCTCAAGGGCACCGGGGTGGCTTCCATTGTCAGTCTCAGCCCGGCCACTATCACCTTCAGTTCGCAGTTCGCAGGCACCACCAGCGCGCCTCAAACCGTGACGCTGGTAAACTCCGGCTCGGCAACGCTTAACATCACCAGCATCGCAGTGACCGCGAACTCCGGATTCGGCCAGACCAACAATTGCGGCACCAGCGTGGCTGCCGGAGCAAGCTGCACGATCAGCGTGACCTTCTCACCCACTTCCAGCGGAACGGCCACCGGCACCTTGACCGTGGCGGATAACGCCACCGGAAGCCCCCAGACCGCGACCTTGACAGGGACAGGCGTGAGTCCGGCCGCGAGCCTCTCGGCAAGCACCGTGAACTTCGGAGCGCAAGCGGTGGGGACTCTCAGCACGACGCCTCAAAAAGTGGTGCTCACGAACACCGGCAATGCGAGCCTGAGCGTCACCGCCATCAGCATCGGTGGAACGAACTCCTCGGATTTCACCTTGACCTCGGGCAATCCCTGCGGTTCGACCGTCGCGCAGGGCAGCACTTGCACGATTCAGGTCAACTTCAAGCCGGCTTCGTCCGGCAGCCGGTCGGCGACGCTCACCATCACCGACAATGCCCCGAACAGCCCGCAAGTGGTCAGCCTGACGGGCACCGGAAGCGATTTCCAGCTTGCGGCATCACCCAGCTCGCAGACGGTCAATCCGGGCCAGACCACCACGTACACGTTGACGGTGAGCCCGTTGGGCGGGTTCAACTCCGACGTCGGGCTCACGTGCACGGGACAGCCGATCAATACCTCATGCACTCTTTCCCTAACCTCGGCCAGCCTGAACGGTACCAACTCCGTGAATGCCACGGTCACCGTTGTGACCAGCGCTCCGTCGCTCGCGCCAAAAGGCTGGGGCCGGTTCCGGCATCCCGGCGCGCCGCCGCGAGTGCCCTGGCCGGTCTGGCTCGCGCTTGGCAGTCTCCTCGCGTTTCTTGGCTTGGCGCGTCGCCGGACCCTTGGGTTCGGCGCGAGCACGCGACCGGTTCGTGCCTACGTCGTGATTGCGGCGACGCTGGTTCTGGTGACCCTCTGGATCGGCTGCGGCAGCGGTTATACGCCACCGGCTACAGTGGCTGCCGGCACTCCGGCGGGCAACTACACGTTGACGTTCAGCGGCACGGCGGGCAATCTGGGCCACAGCGTCACGACCACGCTTGTAGTGAACTGATCCGGGGTCCGGGTACCGTCTGAATCCAGGCGGTACCCGGATCTGACCTCCCGGCGCGATATCCCCGCTTCAACGCCTGCCCTGCCGGTGTGCGACCTGCAACGTAAGGGTACCTGCGAAAAATCCCGACGCAAAAATCGGGGATTTCCCTTATTGACGTGGCCCAGCCGCGCCAGTAGTCTACCCGATGCCTAAATCAGGCTAGTTCGCTGGCTGTTGCTTCGAAATGCAAGAGTTCTTGTGTCGAGAAGATGCATGCCAAATCAATTTAGGTGAAATGTGGGTGAAAGCAGTTGACACGTTCTTGCGCGTGTGATATCAAGTGCGGGCTCGTTTTACATCGGGCTGGGGCGCGCGGCCGTTTGAAGCAATGAGACCGGGGGGCGCGTGCTGACGACGTAGCGACGTAGCGCCAACGGGCCGCATGCCCGCTTGGAAGGTAAGGGTTGTTCCTGTGACTCCCCTTTCGGGGGAAAAATTCAAGAGGAGGATCGACAGTGAAAAAGATTGTTTGCTCTTTGGCGCTCGCCGCAGCGCTGATCCCGTTCACCAGCTGGAAGGCCGCCGCACAGCAAAAGGCTACCCCTGTGCCGTCACTGGACTGGATCATCGCGACACGGCCGATTCCCGGCACCTTGAGTATAACGCCGGTGCACCATGGCGCCCCGCCGCAACCTTCGTACTGCAACCCCTGCCTGTTCTACGGAGGCGATTTCGATTCCAGCAACCGGAATGAGAATGGCCTCGCGAACGAGAACACTCTTCTCGTTTCCGACACAACGATGTTCGTTCCGTTCAGGGTGCCGGGCGGATGGGTATGGAAAGTCTCCGGCCTCTTCACCAACAACCTCGCGGACGGCTACGACGGTATCGACCCGGCGCAGGCCACATGGTCGATTTCGGCGGGCGTGTCCGAGGGCAACGCCGGAACGGTGATCGCTTCCGGTACCGCCAGCGCCACCTTCCAGTCCACCGGCCGCAACGGCTTCGGGTACAACGAGTACACCGTGCTGGTGCACCTGACTCAGTCTGTGAACCTGCAGGCTGGCCAGTACTGGCTGAGCGTGGTTCCACAGTGCACGGATTCGGGCAACGACAGTTGCGACGACGCTCAGTACTTCGTCACCAACACGCCTGGAACCAACCACTACGGTATCCACGAGCCGGTGAACGAGTCGTACTTTAACTCAGCCTACTTCGGCTACACTTACGCGAACGCCTGCGAAGTGACCGACATCGGCTGCGAGGAATTCTCCGTCGGAGTCCTCGGCAAGTCTTTCGTCGACTAGGCGACGAGCTTCGACCAGCGATTTTGGTGGCCGAAGACCTGAGCCGAATTCAGAGACGGGAGAAGCTTACGGTAGCTTCTCCCGTTTTTTTTTGAGCCCTTCGCAAGCTTGCGGTAGCGGCGGTCTATGACCGCCGACCGTTCTTCTTGTGAAAGCCGACGGTCATAGACCGCCGCTACAACGACTCAAGGGCCCGGCGCCCAGTAACCGCGCTTCGCCCGCACCACCACTTCTTTGCCTTTGACGCCCACCTTGATCTCGCGAAACTTGCCGTCGGCCGCCTTGTGGCTTGACGCGTAGGCTAGAACGTAATATTCGCGCCCGTCGGCGAAAGCCTGCCTCAGCCCTTTCAGAAGGTCGTTGCTGTTGTGGTAGAAGACGCCGCCCGTCGCGACGGCCAGCTCCGTCATGGCATCCTGATTCTCATGCGCCCGGATGTCCTTCTGCTGCTCGATCATGGGCAGCAGGACGGGTCCGACGCGGCCGTACTGCAGATCCTGGCTGGCGTCGAGCGCGCCCGCCGCCGAGCCGTACATTCCGCGCGAGTCAAGGGTATAAAAGGTCACGTCGCGGGCCGTGGCCAGCCGGACAATGTCGTCGATCTCCGGCCGGAGTGAATCGCCGGGGTTCTGCAGTTCTTCACTGGGGATCTGAAAGTAGAGCGCCAGCAGTCCGAAGAGATCGCTGCCCGGACGCAGCGTGAAGCCGTCGGAGATCAGGATCAGAATCCGTTTGCCGGGCTGACCCGCCAGGTTGTTGACCAGCTGCTTCATGTCGCCGAGAAAGTTGCGGTCGAAGAGGCTGCGCTCTTCCGAGGCGCGCCCGGCCCAGACCTCAAGACCGTTGCGCTTGCCTTCGCAGACCTGGCCGCTGCCGCTGCCGCCCCCGCCCGGCGCGGGCTGGCCGGCGCAAGGGCAGCGTTCGCAGTAATCCTGGAGTTTCAGGCTCAGCTCCGTCTCTTGCTGGGCCATGTTGCCGTTTTCACCCAGGCCGATTTCCTTCGTCAGTTGCTTGCTTTCGAGCGCGGTCAGAATCTCATTGGGATCCCGCGTCAGATCGCGGAGCACCATCGGCTGACGCCCGAGAGCCACCAGTGCGTACTTCGAATCGGAACCCTCCTCGCGCTTGAAGAGTTTTTCGAGCGCCGACCTCACTCCCGCCAGGTTGCCGAATGATGAATTCAACGTGTCGAGGCAGATGATGTAGGTGCGGCGCGCGGCTCCTTGCGGAATCATGGCGATCGAGGGCGCCGGCAGCGGGCTGCCCGTCTGCAGAGTCGTCACGCTCAGATCATTCTCGGTGCTGAACGCCGTCAGCCGCTGCGGCTCGCCGTCTTCCAGGACTTCGAAATCGTCCGCGACGAGCCCGGTGACGCTGTGACCGCGCTTATCCGTCACCACCACCGGTACCAGCACCTGGTTGACGTCGACCTTGATGACCGTCCCGGGCGCTTGCGAAGCATTATTGGCTCGCGCTGGCGTTGAATTCTGAGCCGCATTTCCCGGCATTACCGATATCGCGGCCACGAAGAGCAGCCCGCAAGCGGTGGGAAGACTGAGTCGCGTTCTCGTGTAGTGCGCCGAGAATGGCATAGCGTTCGAGTTGCAATCTGTGTGAGACATAAGACTAACCGCAAATATGCGCAGAAAGGGCGCGGCTTTAGCCGCGCCGAAAACCCGCAGCGAAGAAGACCCGCCTTTAGCCGCCAATTACTACCCGCATTCCTTCAGACTTCGTCAAACGCAGCCTGTTGGAGAAGACGATTCGCGATTCTTCTCCGTTACTCTGCACTTCGTGCTCGACGGCGCGGCTCCCGGCCGTCACCGACGATTTGCCGGCGCCGGCGCGAGCGCCCAGCGCAACCGACCGGCACGCCAGCTCGCCTTCGGCCACATCGAGCGAAAAGGTCACGCTGCGATCCGTGATCGACTGCGCGAATGTTCCCCAGCCCGACGGCGCAGACCAGAAACAAGCAAACCGCTCCGCTGAGATCAGAGGCTTGGCCGTCACACTTTGCTCCACGCCATCGTAGCGGAAGCCGCTCAGCGCAAGCAGCGCGCTCCAGCTCGCCATGGGACGCGCGTAGTAGTAGCCGCACTCGGCTTCGTCCCACGGATTCCGACGCTCGCCGTCGTAGCGCCGCCGAACACTCTCGATCGCCTCGAGCCCTTCGGGCAGCATGCCTTCGTACAGCATAAGCGCTGCAGTCGAGTATTCGAAGCCCGTCATCAGCTCGCCGAAATAAGGGAACGGAGTCTCCGGCCGCTGGCCGTGCGAATAGTCGCAGATCACGAGGCCCGCCTCGTCGTTCAGCGCGAACGTCCGCTGCACGGTCTCATGCTCGGCGAGCGAGCGCTTGTAATTGTACTTGTAGATCGATTGCAGGCAGGTGCGAATGTGATCGCGATCGAGCAGCGGTCCGAGCCCGGCGACGCTGGCCGCGTATTGTCCGACGAGCTGATCGACGAGGCATCCGTCGCCCAGTTGAAACGTGGGATGCTCGAGATCGGCCGCGCCCATGCCCACGCGCAGGCCTTTAGCGACCTGGTCGGCATCGATCGAGCCCGTTTTCTGGATGTAGTACTCGCCGTTGAAGAGATTGGCGTCGATCCAGCGGCTGCCCTGCTCGAACAGGCGGTGATATTCATTTGCCGACGCTTGATCGCCCAGCGCGCGCGCCATTTCCTCCCCCGCCCGCAGCGCGCCCAGATACCAGATGCCGCAGAGCGGATTCGGCCCTACAAATTCCACGTCATAGGTGTTGTGCTGCACGCCTTCCATCACGCCGTCGCGGTTGGCGTCCCAGCCGCCGGCGATCCAGGCGAATTCCAGCGCGCGCTTGGCGCCCGGCCATTGCGCCTTCAGCCAGTCGAGGTCGCCCGAAAGCCGCCAGTCGTGATAGAGCTTGATGATCACGCCCATCTGGCCGTCGGCCGCCGCAAAGCCCCAGCGCTCGATACCACCGGGCAGCAGCTCGCGGAAGTCCATGCGGCCGTCGTCGTCCGTAAGATATCCGAACTGGCGCTCGCGCAGCGACCGCGAGAGCGTGGGAAACAGGTGCGCCAGCGCGTGCTCGTAGTTCCACACGTGCGTGCAGCTTCCGAAGCAGCAGCCGGATTGGTCGTTGCAGCCTTCGAATCCGTGAAATCCGCCGTCCGCGGTTCGGAACGAAGTCGGGGTGATGAGCGCCGAAAGATTCGCCGTGGCGGCGTCCTTAACGGCGCCCGGAAGCGTGCTCGCGCGCATCGCGGCGGCGAAGGCGCGCGTGCGCGACTCGAGATCGGCCAGGCGGCTGGCCGCATATTCGGCGGCCTGCCAAGCGTCCGGAAAGCGCGTGCAGTAATGGTTGCCGATCACGTCGTTTTCGTGGCCTTTGGGCGCTGTCCAGCCGCTGCGCTTGGCCGTGCGATTGGGAAATCGCCAGGCGAGCAGGAACGTGTACTCGCGCTCGGCGCCGGCGGGAATCTCGCGCTGCAAACAAAGCGATGCGATGGGCGTCGCGACCGGCGATTGCGAATTCAGCTTGCCGTCTGAGGAGAAATCGTCCCAAAACAGCAGCGGACCTTCCCACCACTGGCGGCTGGGCCATCCTTTGAGATACGTCACGGTGCCGTCGGCGCCCGTCTCGACGAGGGTGAGCGCAAATGAGCCCGCGAGCGGATCGGTTGCCGAGAGAAACGGATTGCGCATCAGCAATCCTTCGAGGTGCTCGCCCTTGCGGTAGTCATTGGCGCGTCCCGCGTCGCCGACGGGGTTCTGAATCGACCACGCAATGGACACGTTGGCCGCAGCGCCGCCGGGATTCGAGACGCGGTAGCGAAGCACGGCGACCGGCAGTCCGGAATCGTCAGCGTCAAGAGGAATGAAGGGCGTGAATGCTTCGAGCTTCAGGCGCACCGGCAAAGCGTCGTCCTCGAAATCCACTGTGGCCAGTGGAAACTCGCCGGTGAACGTGGAGGACGCGAGGCGCGGCAAGCCGGGCACGTTCGCCGAGCCCAGGCCGCTTGAGCCCTCGTAGGGTGGCATGAATCGCGCTTCGAGGACGCGCGCGATCGATTTCCCGTCCCCGGCCTGGACCCAGATCGAAGGGAATGCGTATTCGGGAGAATTGCCCTTGTCCGGCCGGTTGAAAATCCACCACTCGCAAAGTTGTCCGCGGCCGCCCAGGCTGACGCTGCCCGCCCCGATGCCGCCGAGAGGAAACGCCACCATCTGTCGATGCGATCCGGTGAAGACGCGCGGGTATTCGATAGCTGATTGCGTCGGACTCGGTTGCGCCTGCTCTTTGCGTCGCTCTGCATCTCGAGCGTGGCCGCCCTTCTCGCGCGCGGCCGAAGTATCAGCTTTGCCTGCCGACGCTGCCAAGCCCCGCCCACCGGGCAAAGCCAGGGCCCCGGCGCCCAGTGCAACCGTCTTCAGGAACTTGCGACGTCCGCGCTTGCGGCCGTTCTTGCCGCTTGCGCCGTTCGAGCCGCCTTTGCCGTTCTTCTTCCCGGAACTGGCCATTTCCCGACCTCTTGAGTTGTGTCGTGCGAGGCTTTACGAGTCGACGGTCAACAGTCAACAGTTGACAGTCAACAGTCGACAATCAACAGGAATTCGCATTCCGTGATTTTTTCATGGCTTCGGTTCGGGGGCCAGTGGAATTTGAGGGCGTTGGCGCGGCGGGCACCCAAAGCGGCCGGCGCGGGGGTTCGGGAGCGGCAGAGCATAATGAGCCTCCCAACAAAAGCGTCTCGCCTCACCCGTTGAGAGGGATATGGCACCAGGTTCGCGAAATATGACCTAGGCTAGCTGATTCACATTCTCCATCGACCACTCGTGGCTGGGTCCCGCCGTAACCCCGCGGGGGCGCAGTCCTGTGGCCCACGGAAGGCCAGGTTTCCCGCTAGGGCACCCGCGAAGTTTCTAGCCACTAACCACTAGCCACCCCTTGCTGCTCACGTCGTCCCGTCATACCTGGGCTGGGTGCCCGTTCGCGGACGCAAGACCTCACAATCGGACAACGGCGGCGCGCGCACTGCTCCGACAATACTGTGTATCTCGCTCATTCCAGGAGTGTTCTGCGGCGTGTTGCCCTGGTACAAGCCTTGCTCGCGTCTCATCCACGAGAGCGGCGCGCTGATCGCGCCGGATCGTGCAGTCGCACACTGAGGAGATGCCGTGAAGACCATACTTCAAGACCTTCGCTATGCCTGGCGCGGAATGAAACGGACGCCGGCGATCACCGCCGTGGCCGTGCTCTCGCTTGCGCTCGGAATCGGCGCCAATACGGCGATCTTCACGCTGGTGAACGCCGTAATGCTGCGTGCCCTGCCCGTGCACGATCCGCAAGCCCTGGTGATCTTCGGGCCCGGCGACGCCGAGGGTAACAGCGGCGGGTTTCCGGACGACCCGGACCTCAGTCTCTTCTCTTACCCGATGTACCGGGAGTTCCAGCAGAAGAGCCAGGTCTTTTCCGGCGTGGCGGCGATGCGCAGCTTCGACGCGCGGGGGCACGGCACCGTCGAGGGAAGCACCGAGCTTGAGCCGATGGACTTCAGCCTCGTCTCCGGGACTTACTTCAACGTCCTGGGCGTGAATCCCGTCCTCGGGCGCGTCCTCACCGACGCCGACGACCAGAAACTCGGCGGGCATCCGCTGGCCGTCATCAGCTACGCGTGGTGGACAAGCCGCTTCTCGCGCGACCCCAACGTGATCGGCAAGACGCTGACGATAGGGCGGGTGGTCTATACCATCATCGGCGTGACGCCGTCCGGCTTCTTCGGGACTTCGGTCGGCGACGCGCCCGATTTCTGGATTCCGCTGCAGATGGACGACCTGGTGCAGCGCGGGCCGCACAAGCTGAACGACAAGGAGTATCGCGAGGACAACATCGTGGCGCGGCTGAAACCGGGCGTGACGCTGGCCGAGGCCGGCGCGAACGTCAACCTGGTCCTCAGGGACATGCTTCGCGATTGGGCGGGATCGCAACCGACGGCGGAGCATCGTGACGCGATTCAGAAAGCGCACATCAACATCCATCCGGCCGCCAACGGCATCTCGGAGCTGCGCGATCAATATGCGAAGCCTCTGTGGATGCTGATGGCGACCGTCGGTCTAGTGCTGCTGATCGCCTGCGCGAATATCGCTAATCTGCTGCTGGCGCGCGGCACGAACCGGCAGCGCGAGATCGCCGTGCGGATGGCGCTCGGCGCGGGACGCCAGCGGCTGGTCCGTCAACTGTTGACAGAGAGCGTGCTGCTTGCAGCCGCCGGAGGCGCGGCGGGTGTCTGGTTCGCGACGGTGGCCAGCCGATTTCTGCTGAAGGTGGTGTCGGCCGGCCCCAAGATGATTCCGCTCGAGATTCAGCCGGATGCGCGCGTGCTCGGATTCACGATCCTGGTTTCAATGGGGACCGCGATACTGTTCGGAGTCCTGCCCGCGCTCCGGTCCACCCGCGTCGACCTCACCCCGACGCTGAAGGAGGGCCGCGGCAGCATTCCCACCCCGACGCGAAATCCGCTGGCGAAGTCGTTGATCGCCTCACAGGTGGCGCTTTCTCTGGTGCTGCTGCTGGGCGCGGGGCTGTTCGTGCGCAGCCTGGTGAATCTGGACAAGGTGAACACGGGCTTCGATCGCCAGAACGTGCTTCTGTTCCGCCTCGACCCGACGGCGACGGGCTACACCGACCTGGCGCGCCTTGACAACCTCTACCAGGAAGTCGAGAACCGCGTGAGTTCGCTGCCCGGCGTGAAGGCTGCCAGCTTCTCGATTTTCGCCTTCAACGGGGGCGCGTGGAACGACTGGGCCGTGCCCGAAGGTCAATCGCCCTCGGCCCCGAAGCACATTGCGGACTACAATCCCGTCGGTCGCGGATACTTCGCGGTCATGGGTCTGCCGGTGCTCGCCGGACGCGTGTTCGGTCCGCAGGACACCGCAAGCTCGCAGCGCGTGGCCGTGATCAACAGGACCATGGCGGAGAAATTCTTTCCCGGCGGTTCGGCGATCGGCAGGCGATTCGGCATGGGCGATGCGTCGCACAGCCATGACATCGAAGTGGTGGGCGTGGTCGGCGACGCCAAGTACATCAGCCTGGACGAAGAGCCGACCGCCATGGCCTACTTCCCTTACACGCAGTACCTTCCAGCCTGGGGCATCGGGCTCTTCCTGGGACGCTTCGAAGTCCGCATTACGGGCGATCCACAAACCGCGACGGCGGACGTCCGGCGCGCGATCGGCGAAGTAAACGCCAACCTGCCCATCGACGACGTCCAGACGCTGAGCGAGCGCGTGGATCAGTCGATTACTTACGCGCGGCTGCTGGCGCAGCTCTCGGCGTTCTTCGGATTGCTGGCCGTGTTCCTGGCCTGCATCGGGATCTACGGGATCATGTCGTATGCGGTCGGGCGGCGCACGAACGAGATCGGCATCCGCATGGCGGTCGGAGCGGGCCAGCGTGACGTGGTGAGAATGGTCATGCGCGAGATTGTGTTGCTGGTGGCGATAGGACTCGGAATCGGCGTGCCCGTGGCGCTCGCGGGCAGCCGCTGGGCCGCGAGCCTGCTGTTCGGACTGCGACCCACCGATCCGGGAACCGTGGCAGGCGCCGTGGTGCTTCTGCTGGCGATTGCCGCATTTGCGGGATACCTGCCGGCGCGACGCGCGTCAAAAGTCGATCCGATGGTAGCGCTCCGATACGAATAAGGCGTCCAGCCGAAGCAGTTGGCACGTCACAAAGAGGCGTGACGGCCATCACAGTCGGTTTTCGAGCGTCCCTGCAAGATTGTGGTCAAGCATTGAACCGGGGTGTGGCCGAGCGTCTCCCCCTTTGATACACCCTTCGCCGCCACACCCCCAAA
>JASHQD010000137.1 GCA_030037755.1 Terriglobia bacterium | reverse complement strand
GGCTGATGAATCCCAATCACTATTTGGCAGTGGCCATCCGCTATCTGCTCACCCACCGCCCGAAGTGGCCAGCACATGCCGCGGTCGGCAAGACGCTGGTCTCGAGCAACATGATCGACCGGGTGGTACACAAGCTCGACCGGCGGCTGAGCGAGGTTCCCGTGGGTTTCAAGTGGTTCGTGCCGGGTCTGTTTGACGGCTCGTACTGCTTCGGCGGCGAGGAGAGTGCCGGCGCGAGCTTTTTGCGGCGCGACGGCACTGTGTGGAGCACCGACAAGGATGGACCCATCATGGACCTCCTGGCAGCGGAAATCACCGCGCGTACCGGTAGAGATCCAGGGGAACACTACCAGGAGCTGACGACTGAGTTCGGCACGCCCTATTACACGCGCATCGACGCACCCGCGACTCCTGAACAGAAAGAGCGGCTGGAGCAGCTGTCGCCTGAAGCCGTGAAGGAGTCGAGCCTGGCCGGCGAACCGATCGTCTCGAAGTTGACCCGCGCCCCCGGGAACGACGCCCCGATCGGCGGGTTGAAGGTCGTGGCGGCCAGCGGCTGGTTCGCGGCGAGGCCTTCGGGAACGGAGAACATTTACAAGATCTATGCGGAAAGCTTTAAGAGCCAATCTCACTTGAACGCGATTTTGACTGAGGCCGAGGAAATCGTGAACAAGGCATTAGATTCCCCGAAAGGACGCGCATGAGCCGCGACACTATCGGCGTGCCGCCGTTTCCATCGGAATATCGCGCCTCGGGTCTGCTGCTGCACGTCACTTCCCTGCCCTCGCCTTATGGCATTGGCGATGTCGGGCCGGCCGCGGTGGAGTGGATCGATCTCCTTGCTGAATCGGGCCAAGGCTGGTGGCAGTCGCTGCCGCTCGGTCCCACCGGCTACGGCAATTCGCCGTATCAAGCGATGTCGTCGTTCGCCGGGAACGCACTGCTCGTCAGTCCGGACTGGCTGATTGAAGATGAGCTGTTGCAGGCGAATGATTGTGAGTATCACTCGACGAATCCGAGCGCTGTCGATTACGACTCGGTCGTCCCCTTCAAACACGGGCTTCTTGAACGAGCTTGGAGCAACTTTCGCGCCGGAGCGCGCCCGGACCTGCGGCCTGCCTTCGAGCAATTCTGCGAACACGAGGCTCACTGGCTGGAAGATTACGCCCTGTTCCGGGCGTTGAAAGAGAAATTCAACGGCGCGTATTACCTCGATTGGCCGCAGGACCTGGTCCAGCGTAAATCCGCCGCCATGGCGCAGGCCAGCGAAGAACTGGCGGGCCGTACCCACCAGGCGTGTTTTGCTCAATTCCTGTTGTTCCGCCAGGCAGACCGCATCAAAGAACATGCGCACCGCAGGGGCGTGCGTTTGATCGGTGACTTGCCCTTTTTTGTGTCGCCGGACTCGAGCGACGTGTGGGCCGACCCGGACTTGTTCCTGCTGGATGAGAGGCACCGCCCGCGGTTCGTGGCCGGTGTGCCTCCTGACTACTTCAGCTCACTGGGGCAGCTCTGGGGGAACCCGGTTTATGACTGGGAGGCTCTGCGACGGACCGGTTACCGCTGGTGCATCGATCGCTTGCGCGCCCTGCTCGCCCACGTAGACGTGATTCGTCTCGATCATTTCCGCGGGTTCGCGGCCGCCTGGTATGTTCCAGCGGGGGCACCAACCGCTCAATCGGGCCAATGGGTGCCGGGTCCAGGGGCGGAGTTTTTCCGCGCGGTGCAGAGCGAGGTGGGTGGTCTTCCGTTTATCGCCGAAGACCTGGGGTTGATCACGCCCGACGTGCGCGCACTCCGCGATGAGTTTCATGTGCCCGGGACGCGCGTCCTGCAGTTCGCGTTTGACGGCACTTCGGATAACCCATACCTGCCTCAGAACTACGTCACCAACACGGTGGCGTACACCGGTACGCACGACAATCCCACGACTCGCGGATGGTTTGAGGACTTGCCTGAAGACCAGCGACGAAATGTACGGAATTATCTGAGGCTTCCAATCGGCGAGAGCAGCGCGGCTGCGCCAGCGTTAATGGGTCTGGCGTGGTCCTCCGTGGCTGGGCTTGCGATGGCTCCACTTCAGGACTTGCTGAACCTGGGAAGAGAGGCGCGAATGAACGTCCCCGGTCGCGCTGACGGTAATTGGCGCTGGCGCGCGAGCAGGGAGATGCTGGCGGGTCCAGCATTCGAAGACCTGAAACACTTGACCGACATTTCGAAACGGACTGCGCTCGTGGAAGAAGCGGTCGCGCGCAACGTGATGGGGGCCAGTTCATGAGCTATAACCCCGCCGGATTTTCACTCGATGTGCAGGACCCTGGCGGCGCAGGCTGGATCGAACCTCTCCCGCCAGCGGAGACATCCGAGCGGCTGAATCTATTGAACGTTCTGGGCAGACCCGCGGCCCTCATCGAAAGAGCTCTCACCGCAGTCGACCGGATTCAGCGCGGGATGCGGCCAGTTCGAAGAGCGGCAGTCGTCGGCACAGACCTGCTCGGGTTACTCGCAACGCTTGCCCTTCGCGTGCGCGGGACGGAAGTCGTAGTTCTCGGTCCCTTTTCTGAACCTTTGTTGAGTCCGAACCGGGTGAAGGGGATCGCGGGTTGGAAGCATGTCTGGATGAATCCGGCCCTGGCCGCGATACCGCTCGTGCAGGAGGCGGGCGCAAGCTACGTTTGCGCGAGGGACATGAGCATCGACGGCGCGACCCGGCGGTTTGGTTCTTTTGATGTGATCGTCGTGGCCTCAGCTCACTTAGCGCGGTTACAGGACCTCGCCCGAGGACTGTCGGGAAACGGGGCATTGATTGACTTGACCCTTAACGACGGAATCGTGGAGATCCGGACGGCCAGCGCCAGAAGAAGCTTAGACGTAAAGTATCGGGTGACATCTCGCGATGACAGCGATGACGGCATTCACCGCGAGCGAGCCATTCGCTATCTCGCCTTAGCCGGCACTTTGTACCCAGGCTGGCTGGCACGGGCGATGAATAGTCTCGAAGCGCCGCCGTCGGAGTGTGATCCGCTTCAACTGGAGATGAGCCCCTCGTCTTGGGTCGACGGCACATTCAGGATCGAGCAGAAGGAACACGAACTTATCTGACGTGAGGTGATAAAGTGAAAGCGACCGAACTACTCCACAATCTGGGCCAGAGTCTCTGGCTCGACAACATCACGCGCGACCTTCTGAACACGGGCACGCTCAAGGCGTACATCGACGAGCTGTCGGTGACCGGCCTTACCTCCAATCCGACGATATTCGACCACGCGATCAAGAACAGCACCGCTTACGACGCTGCGATCCGAGAGAAGCTGGCCAAGGGCACATCGGGCGAGACTCTCTTCTTCGAGCTCGCACTGGAGGACATCACCCGCGCCGCGGACCTGTTCCGGCCCATCCACGACCGGACGGACGGCGTTGACGGGTGGGTGTCTCTGGAAGTGTCCCCCTTGCTGGCGTACGACACGGCGAGCACTCTGACCGCTGCCAAGGAACTCTACGCACGAGCGGGGCGGCCCAACCTGTTCATCAAAATCCCCGGCACCAAGGAAGGTCTGCCTGCCATCGAAGAGGCGGTCTTTGCCGGCATCCCGATTAACGTCACCCTGCTGTTCTCCCGCGAGCAATACCTGGCCGCAGCGGAGGCATTCCTGCGCGGCATTGAACGGCGCGTCGAGGCCGGGCTTAAGCCGGTTGTCGGCTCTGTCGCTTCGGTGTTTATCAGCCGCTGGGACTCGGCGGTGATGGACAAGGTACCTGATACGCTCCGCGATCAGCTTGGCATCGCCATCGCCAAGCGTACCTACAAGGCATATCGCGAATTGCTTGCCTCGCCCCGGTGGCAGCGGGCGCTCAATGCCGGTGTCCGTCCTCAACGGCTGCTTTGGGCCAGCACGGGGACGAAGGATCCGAAGGCCTCGGACGTTCTCTACATCAAGAGCCTGGCGGCGCCCTTCACGGTGAACACGATGCCGGAGGCGACCTTGAAAGCTCTTGCCGATCACGGCGAACTGGGCACCATCTTGCCCGCGGATGGCGGCGATTGCGAGGAAATGCTGGGACAGTTCGCCAAGGCTGGCATCGATGTTGACGCGCTGGCTGCCAAGCTTCAGGACGACGGGACGAAATCGTTCGTCCAGTCCTGGAACGACCTGATGACGGTAATTACTTCGAAAAGCGCGGTCCTGAAAAAGGCAGCCGGCAAGTAGGCGCGGGCGCCGGGCTGCGATGGTGGTGGCCCCGCCTGCAGATCTCCACTTTAGAGGTGCTGTGTCGGGAGGGGTAGCCATGCCCCCGCACAGTAAGAGAGCGAAAGGAGCACAAGCATGGGAGCACCGGTAAGAACAACCAAGGGCCAGGGAACCACACCGCTGGCCAAGCGAAAAGCATGGAAAGCCCTCCAGGCTCATTACAAGACGATGCAGCAGATCCATCTCCGAAGTCTCTTCGCGGACGATCCCGAGCGCGGCGGGCGAATGACAGCCGAGGCTGTGGGCCTTTTTCTGGACTACTCCAAAAACCGTATCACCGACGAAACCGTCAAGCTTCTGATCGAACTCGCCGGGGAATCAGGGCTCCGGGCGCGGATCGATGCGATGTTTCGCGGCGACAAGATCAACATCACTGAAAACCGCGCGGTCCTGCACGTCGCCCTGCGGGCACCCGAAGGAGAATCCATCTTTGTGGACGGCGAAGACGTCGTGCCTCAAGTCCACGCTGTGCTCGACAAAATGGCTGAGTTCTCGAATCGGGTTCGCAGCGGCGAATGGAAAGGCCACACCGGCAGCCGGATTCGCAACGTCATCAACATCGGCATTGGGGGTTCCGATCTGGGTCCAGTGATGGCTTACGAGGCCCTGAAGCATTACAGCGACCGCGCCATGACATTTCGGTTCGTTTCCAATGTCGACAGCACGGACTTCGCAGAAGCGGTCAGCGACCTCGATCCTTCGGAGACGCTCTTCATTGTCTCCTCAAAAACGTTCACGACCCTGGAAACGATGACGAACGCTCATACGGCGCGCGCCTGGTCGGTGAATGGCCTCGGCGGCGATGAAAAATCGGTCGCCAGGCACTTCGTCGCAGTGTCCACCAACGCGACGGAGGTAGCGAGGTTCGGCATTGACACCGCCAACATGTTCGGGTTCTGGGACTGGGTCGGCGGCCGGTACTCCATGGATTCAGCGATAGGCCTATCGACCATGCTGGCTATCGGCCCGGAAACTTTCCGGGCGATGTTGGACGGCTTCCATCAGATGGACGAGCACTTTCGCACCACCCCCTTCGAGCGCAACCTGCCAATTCTGATGGGCCTTCTCGCGGTCTGGTACAACGACTTTTTCGGCGCTGAAACCGTCGCGGTGCTGCCATACGAGCAGTACCTGAAGCGGTTTCCTGCCTACCTGCAGCAGTTGACGATGGAGAGCAACGGCAAGCACGTCACGCTCGATGGAACCGCCGTCAACTACGCCACGGGACCTATCTACTGGGGCGAGCCGGGCACCAACGGACAGCATTCTTTCTACCAGTTGATTCATCAAGGAACGCGGCTTATTCCCTGCGACTTTATCGGGTTTGCTCAACCGCTGAATCCCCTTGGCCGGCACCAGGACCTGCTCCTCGCGAACGTCTTCGCGCAGACGGAGGCCCTGGCCTTCGGCAAAACCAGCGAGCAGGTGAAGAAGGAAGGCACGCCGGATTGGCTGGTCCCGCACCGCGTCTTCGAAGGCAACCGCCCGTCGAACACTCTGCTCGCGGAGCGACTGACGCCGGAAACACTCGGCAAGCTCGTGGCCCTCTACGAGCACTCTGTCTTCACTCAAGGCGTCATTTGGAACATCAATTCGTTCGACCAGTGGGGCGTGGAACTGGGCAAAGTTCTGGCTCAGCGCATCATCCCCGAGCTTGAGACCAAGGAGGAACCGGCGCTCAGCCACGACAGCTCAACCAACAACCTCATCCGGCGTTACCGGAGGTTGAAGGAGGCATCATGACTCCGCGAGGCTTTGATAGGTCCTTGTACATCCAGCCGTTCGACCATCGCGGCTCGTTCGAGACAGGAATGTTCGGCTGGAAAGGTGCCCTGAATCCCGAACAGACAGCGCAGATTGCTGCCGCCAAGCAGGTGATCTATGAGGGCTTCAACGCTGCGATTGCAGCCGGAGTGCCCAGGCAGAAAGCGGGCATCCTGGTGGACGAGCAGTTCGGTGCAGCGATACTTCGCGACGCGGCCGAGCGCGGATACATCACCGCGAGCCCCGCTGAAAAAAGCGGGCAGGAAGAGTTCGACTTCGAGTACGGCGAGGATTTCGCCCGGCACGTCGAAGCTTTCCGCCCAACCTTTTGCAAGGTGCTGGTGCGTTACAACACGGAGGGCGATCAAGCCCTGAATCGCCGGCAGGCGGCGCGTCTCAAGCGCCTCTCTGATTACCTGGCCGCCAAGGGTCGCAGCCTGTTTCTGTTTGAGCTTCTGGTTCCAGCGGAAGAGGCGCAGATCGAGGAGGTCAAGGGCGACAGGAAGGCCTACGACCTGGAGATTCGTCCTCGACTGATGATCGAAGCGATCTGCGAGCTTCAGGACGCCGGTGTCGAGCCCGACGTCTGGAAAATCGAAGGGCTCGATCGGCGCGAGGACTGCCAGAAGATCGTCGCAGCCGCGCGGCGGGGCGGCCGGGACAAAGTTGGCTGCATCATTTTGGGGCGGAACGCAGACGATGAGCAGGTGCGTGAATGGCTCACGACGGCTGCGTCGGTTCCGGGGTTTATCGGGTTCGCCGTGGGCCGGACGGACTTCTGGGAACCACTCGTCGGCTGGAGGGACAAGAAGACAAGCAGAGAGGCCGCTGTGGCCGAGATCGCGCGCCATTACCGGGAATTTGTGGATGTTTTTGAGAGCGCTCGAGTCAGGGCCAGCGCCGCCTGAACGGGAACAAGAGATCGCCATGGAACCCGATGTTATCAAGCTGGCCCCGTCGATCCTAGCGGCGGACTTCGCGCGATTAGGTAAGCAGGTGGCCGAGGCAGAGCGGGCCGGGGCAGACCGCATCCACGTCGACGTAATGGATGGACACTTCGTGCCCAACCTCTCCATGGGTGCGCCCATCGTCAAGTCGCTGCGGCGGGTGACGAGCTTGCCTCTGGAGATCCACTTTATGGTGTCAGAGCCGGATCTTTTCCTCCAGGAGTTTGTCGAGGCGGGCTCTGATTCGTTTATCGTCCATTGGGAAGCGAACGCCAATTTGCATCGCACGGTGCAGCGGATCAAGGCATTGGGCAGGCGCGCCAGCGTGGCGATCAACCCGGCCACTCCAGCAGCGGTTCTAGAAGAAATCCTCCTGGACATTGACCAGGTGTTGGTGATGACGGTCGATCCCGGCTTCGGTCACCAGCATTTCCTCCATACGACTCTGCCCAAGATCCGGCGTGTCCGGCGGATGATCGAGCAGGGAAGCCTGGCCTGCGATGTGGAGGTGGACGGCGGCATCGATGTAGAGACTGCTGCTTTGGCACTCGCTGCCGGAGCAAACGTTCTGGTGGCTGGAACGGCGATCTTTGATGAAAGCGAAGGAGTGGCTGGCGGAATGGAACGGCTGCGGGCGGTGAGCCGGCAATTGTGGAATGAACCTGAGCAACTCCAGTGAGCAGTCCCTCAAGGGAGGAAGGAAGGGAGCTATGCAACTTGGAATGATCGGTCTTGGAAGGATGGGAGCGAACATGGTGCGGCGACTCCTCAAGGGAGGACATTGGTGTGTAGTCTTCGACAGGTCGCCGCAAACGGTGAACGACTTGGTCCGGGAAAAAGCGGAGGGTGGTTCCTCACTCCAGGACCTTGTGAACAGGCTTGAGAAGCCACGCGCGGTCTGGCTGATGGTGCCGGCGGCCGCGGTGGATAAGTCCATCGCCGACTTGCTGCCCTACCTTGAGGCCGGAGACATCCTCATTGACGGCGGCAATTCCTATTACGTGGACGACATCCGCCGCGCGAAGGAACTGTCCACGAAGGGCATCCATTACGTCGATGTAGGCACGAGCGGCGGCGTGTGGGGCCTGGAACGCGGCTACTGCATGATGATCGGGGGCGAAAGGGATGTGGTCAAGCACCTGGATCCCATCTTCGCGACGCTGGCACCTGGGCCGGGCGACGTGCCGCGCACGCCAGGCCGGGATAAATCCGACGGCACCGCCGAACAAGGCTATCTCCACTGCGGGCCCAACGGCGCCGGCCATTTCGTCAAAATGGTCCACAACGGCATCGAGTACGGCATCATGGCCGCATACGCTGAAGGGCTCGGCGTGTTGCATGACGCCAACGTGGGAAAGAACCAGGACGCCATTGACGCCGAGACCGCGCCGCTGCGGGACCCTGAGCATTACCAGTACGACCTGAATCTGCGTGATATCGCCGAGGTGTGGCGGCGCGGCAGCGTGATCGCCTCATGGTTACTGGACCTCACGGCGTCTGCCCTGGTCAAGGACCCCGCGCTCTCGCAGTTTGCCGGGCGCGTTTCGGACTCGGGCGAAGGCCGGTGGACGATCAAGGCCGCTATTGACGAGGCTGTCCCGGTACCCGTATTGTCGGCGGCGCTTTACCAGCGCTTCACTTCGCGCGGTGAGGCGGATTATCAGGACAAGCTGCTCTCGGCGATGCGCTACGGCTTCGGTGGGCACCTGGAAAAGGCGGCCGCGAAGTAGCCCGGGGCCTCGCCCCGGTTCATCCGATGTTGGGCCGGCCCAAGGGCCGGCGCTACGCGCAAAAAGGAGAGTGCAATGAGCGACTCACATTCTGACGCCCTGGTCTTCTTCGGGGCTACCGGCGATCTAGCCTACAAAAAGATCTTTCCCGCGCTGCAAGCGATGATCAAGCGCGGTCACCTCAACGTGCCGGTGGTGGGTGTGGCCAAAGCGGGCTGGAATCTCGAACAGCTCCGGGCGCGGGCCCACGACAGCCTGGAGAAGCACGGCGGGGTCGATGCTGCGGCATTCACGAAGCTCAGTGGTTTACTGCGATATGTCGACGGCGATTACCAGGACCCCGCCACCTTTGAGGCCATCCGAAAGGAGCTTGGATCCGCCCAACGCCCGGCGCATTACCTCGCCATTCCACCTGCCCTCTTCGAAACCGTGGTCGAGCAGTTGGCAAAGTCGGGCTGCGCCTCGGAACAGAACTGCACCGAGGCACGCGTTATCGTCGAAAAACCCTTCGGCCATGACCTTGCTTCAGCGCAGAAGCTCAACGCGATCTTGCACGCCGTTTTCCCGGAGTCCTCGATCTTCCGCATCGATCATTACCTGGGCAAGCAGCCGGTCAACAACGTCGTAGTTTTCCGGTTCGCCAATGCGTTCATGGAGCCGTTCTGGAATCGAAACTACATCGAAAGCGTCCAGATCACGATGGCCGAAGACTTCGGCGTCCAAGGACGAGGCGCTTTCTACGATCAGACCGGCACAATTCGCGATGTGATCCAAAACCATCTTTTCCAGATTCTGTGCAATCTCGCGATGGAGCCGCCCGTCCGCGTCGACAGCGAGACGATTCGTGATGAGAAGGTGAAGGTACTCAAAGCGATTCGATTGTTGGATCCCGCCAACCTGGTCCGAGGGCAATTCCGCGGCTATCTTCAGGAAAAGGGAGTGGCGCCTGACTCGAGAGTGGAGACGTTCGCCGCCTTGCGGCTCGAGGTCGATTCCTGGCGTTGGAAGGGAGTGCCATTCTACATCCGCGCCGGGAAGAACTTGCCCGTAACGTCGACAGAGGTCCTCGCCCGGTTTCGAAAACCTCCCGCGGTTGTCCCGGACTCTGCCTTATCTCAGAACCATCTCCGATTCCGGATCAGCCCCGAAATGACCATAGCCGTGGGCGCAACCGTCATGGCGCCGTCGGGGATGCTGAAGGGCGAGAACGTCGAGATGGTTGCAAGTCGTCGTCCCCGGCCGGAAGAGATGGAAGCGTACGAACGCGTGTTGGGCGACGCGATGGCAGGAGATGCCACGCTGTTTGCCCGCGAGGATTATGTGGAACAGGCTTGGCGAATCGTGGATCCGGTGCTGAACGCTGCCACTCCAGTGTACGGATACGAGAAAGGCACCTGGGGGCCAGCCGAGGTCGATCAGAAAGTATCGCCGCCCGCGGGCTGGCATAATCCGGCCGCCACGGACCAGGAGGATTTCCGCGTCGCAGCCCGGGCCAGCTAACAAGGGCGGGGCTATGAGCGCTGAACACGCTACTTGGCCGATGACGTTTCAGTTCGCAAGCGGCGCTCGTTGCGCGCCGCTACAGCAAAATGGACCAGCATGCCGGCCGGGCAGGTCGGTCCGATCTGGAGAAGGACATGAAGCTCGAAGTGCTTAATGATGTCGATTCCGTCGCGCAAGCGGCTGCAGCAGCGATCGCGGCGGATGCTCGGAAAGCCATTGCTACCCGCGGCAGATTCCTTTTCGCCGTCAGCGGCGGTCATACTCCGTGGCTCATGCTGCGGGCGCTCGCAGACCAGGAGGTCCCTTGGAACGCGGTGCACGTCTATCAGGTCGACGAGCGAGTGGCCCCGCAGGGGGACCCGGACCGGAACCTCACCCACCTGCGCGAAAGCCTGCTTCAGCACGCTCCTTTGCGCCCGGAGCAGATCCATGCGATGCCGGTCGAGGCCGCCGACCTCGAAGCTGCAGCCACGCACTACGCCCAGGCTCTCCGGGAGTTCGCCGGATCGCCGCCCGTGCTCGATCTCGTCCATCTCGGTCTTGGCCCGGATGGTCACACTGCCTCTCTTGTACCAGGCGACCCGGTGCTTGGTGTGACCGATCGAGACGTGGCACTGACCGGAGTCTACCAGGGCAGGCGCCGGATGACGCTGACGTATCCTATGCTCAATCGAGCCCGGCAGGTGCTTTGGGTTGTGACCGGGAAGGACAAAACTGAGATGCTTCGTCGCTTGCGCGACGGTGATCCGTCAATCCCCGCCGGGCGGGTGCAGCGAGAAGAAGCCCTGCTGCTCGCCGACCGCGCCGCTGCGGGACAATTAGCCGCTGGACAGAAACAGGGAGGATAAATATGCGCGTGGGCATCGCAACTGACCACGGTGGGTTTAACCTGAAGCAAGACATCGAGGCGCGTCTCCGTGCCGCCGGGCATGAGGTCGTGGATTTCGGAGCCGACCAACTGAACCCGGGTGACGATTATCCCGATTACATCACGCCTCTGGCGCGCGCGGTCGCGGCAGGAACAGTCGACCGCGGAGTGGGCGTCTGCGGAAGCGGCGTTGGAGCCGCGATCTGCGCGAACAAGGTGCGGGGAGCGCGCGCCTCGCTGATCGAAGATCACTTTTCGGCCCGCCAGGGCGTCGAGGACGATCACATGAACATCATCTGCCTGGGAGCCCGCACTACCGGACCGCTCTCGGCGTGGGATCTTGTGGAGGCGTTCCTGGCAGCTGAGTTCAGCCAGGCTCCCCGCCATCTCCGACGGCTGCAGAAAGTAGCGTCGCTCGAGGCCGAGCTATTTGGCGACAGGCGTGGGACAGCGGCGGCGCCAGGCAAGGCGTAGCAGACCGCGAAAGGCCCGCACAGGCAGGAGTGCCTGTGCCACCACGAGTGAAATGATCTGATGAGGAAGGAATGTCCATGGCCACAACACAAGTTGCCCAACCGATGACGGGCGAGCAGCTGGATCTACTATGCATCAACACGATTCGGACGCTTTCGATAGACGCGGTGCAAGCGGCTAACTCCGGGCACCCGGGCACGCCCATGGCCCTCGCGCCCCTGGTCTATACCATCTGGAATCGGGTAATGCGCTTCGATCCGCAGGACCCGATCTGGCCCAATCGCGACCGTTTCGTGCTGTCGAACGGTCACGCCTCCATGCTGCTCTGGTCGGTGCTCCACCTTACCAAGACACAGGCCGTGAATGCGGAATACGAGAGCCTCGGCCAGCCCGCCGTGACCTTGGACGATATCCGCCGCTTTCGCCAGCTGGACTCCAGAGCCCCGGGGCATCCCGAATACCATTGGACCTCGGGTGTCGAGGCCACAACCGGCCCCCTCGGACAAGGCGTGGCGAACAGCGTCGGGATGGCGATCGCGCAGAAGTGGCTCGCCGCTCGCTATAATCGGCCCGGATTCGATGTCTTTGACTACAACACCTACGCCGTGTGCGGCGACGGCTGCATGATGGAGGGCATTTCGTCGGAAGCGGCGTCTCTCGCAGGCCATCTTGGCCTCGACAATCTCTGCTGGGTCTACGACAACAACCACATCACGATCGAAGGAAACACGAGAATCACATTCACCGAGGACATTGCGGCCCGGTTTCTAGGCTACGGGTGGAACGTCCTGCGGGTGGGGGACGCTAATGACGTCGATCGGATCCAGCAGGCTCTCGAGATCTTTCAGAAAACCACGGGCCGGCCGACGTTCATCATTCTTGACAGTCACATTGGATACGGTTCACCGCACAGGCAGGATACGGCGGAGGCCCACGGCGAGCCGCTGGGTGAAGAGGAGATTCGTCTCACCAAGCGCTTCTACGGATGGCCTGAGAACGCAAAGTTCCTCGTTCCCGGCGGCGTCTACGAACGCTTTGCGGCGGGAATCGGCGCGCGCGGAGCAGAAGCGCGCGAGGAGTGGACGAAACTATTCGAGGCTTACAGAAAGGCCTACCCCGAGCTCGCAGCCGAGGTCGATCAGATCGAGCGGCGCGAGCTCCCGGCGGGATGGGATCGCAATTTGCCGTCCTTCCCCGCAGATGCGAAGGGCATGGCGGGGCGGGATGCTTCGGGCAAGGTCCTGAACGTCCTCGCGCAGAATATTCCCTGGTTTCTGGGTGGCTCGGGCGACCTTGGCCCGTCAAACAGAACGCTGCTGACTTACGAAGGCGCCGGAAATCTGGAACCTGACACACCCGGTGGCAAGACCGTGCATTTCGGTATCCGGGAGCACTCGATGGCAGCTATCGTAAACGGTCTCTCCCTCTCCAAAATTCGAGCCTTCGGTGCGACCTTTTTCATCTTCAGCGACTACATGCGGCCTGCTATTCGATTATCAGCCATCATGGAACTGCCGACGGTCTTCGTCTTCACTCATGATGCCATGGGTGACGGCGAAGACGGTCCTACGCACCAGCCGGTAGAACAGTTGGCCTCGTTGCGCGCGGTCCCGGGCCTAGTCGTTATTCGTCCGGCAGATGCCAATGAAGTCGTCGAGGCTTATCGCTATGTCATGCAACTGCGTCATGAGCCTGCCGTACTGGCACTCTCGCGCCAACCCCTGCCGACCCTCGATCGCAGCAAGTATGCACCAGCCTCCGGTGTGGTGAAGGGCGCTTACGTGCTCGCGGACGCTCCGGGCGGCAACCCTGAAGTCATCCTCATCGCTTCGGGAAGCGAAGTGACCCTGGCCGTGAATGCGCACGAAACGCTGCTCGGGGAGGGCATCCGCTCGCGCGTGGTGTCGATGCCGTCGTGGGACATCTTCGAGCACCAATCACAGGAGTATCGGGACAGCGTGCTGCCACCGGCTGTCAAAGCCCGCGTTGCCATCGAGCAAGCCTCGACGTTCGGATGGGCGCAGTACGTGGGAGACGCCGGCCGGATTATCGGTATGAAGACTTTCGGCGCTTCGGCTCCCTTGAAGGAGCTGCAGAAGAAATTCGGCTTTGAGCCGGATCGAGTGGTGGCGGTGGCGAAAGAGGTTCTGGGAAGAAAGTAGAACACATGGGCGTCGCGCCAGCTGTTGTCGAAAAGAGGCCCGTGGCGAACCGGGCTGAGAGCTTTGGACGGACCTCTCCCCTGGGGGCCACGTTTGTCCCCGGTGGTGTCAATTTCAGTGTTTTTTCGCGCATGGCTACCGGCATGGAGCTGGTGCTCTTTGACGCGGCGGATGACTCACGGCCGGCGCGAGTCATTACGATCGACCCCACGACCAGCCGTGCTTACAATTACTGGCATATCTTTGTGCCGGGCCTCGAGCCGGGGCAGCTCTACGGTTACCGGGCCCAGGGACCGTTCGACCCCGCCAACGGCATGCGTTTTGATCCCGCCAAGGTTCTTCTCGACCCCTATGGGCGCGGCGTCGTTGTTCCCAAAGATTACGATCGCGACGCAGCGGGCGAGCCCGGCGACAATGCCGCGACAGCGATGAAAAGTGTCGTGGTGGATGCCGGTGCGTACGATTGGGAAGGTGACGCTCCGCTGCACCACGCGTCATCCCGGAGCATCATTTACGAAATGCACGTGAGAGGCTTCACGGCCCATCCCAGCTCCGGGGTTGCGGAGGCCAAGCGCGGTACTTACGCCGGGCTGATCGAAAAGATCCCATACCTCCAGCAACTCAGCATCACCGCGGTGGAACTCCTGCCTGTGTTTCAGTTCGATGCCCAGGATGCTCCGCGCGGGCGCTCCAACTACTGGGGGTACGCGCCGGTGTCGTTTTTCGCGCCGCATCAGGCCTACAGTTCGCGGCCGGATCCGCTCGGCCTGATCGATGAGTTTCGCGACATGGTCAAGGCTCTGCATCGGGCGGGCATTGAGGTCATTCTCGACGTCGTATTCAATCACACGGCCGAAGGCGACCACAGCGGCCCGACCCTGAGTTTTCGCGGTCTTGATAACAGCACGTACTATATCCTCGAACCAGACCGCTCGCGATACGCCAATTTCAGCGGCACGGGGAACACGCTCAACGCCAATCATCCGGTCGTTCGCCGCATGATTGTGGAGAGCCTTCGCTACTGGGTGGACGAGATGCACGTCGACGGCTTCCGCTTCGATCTGGCATCGATTCTCGACCGCGACGAGTCAGGCAATGTAATGCCGAGCCCGCCGGTGCTCTGGGATATCGATTCGGACCCGGCCCTTGCCGGTACCAAGCTCATCGCCGAGGCGTGGGATGCAGCCGGCCTGTACCAGGTGGGCAGCTTCATCGGGGACAGCTGGAAGGAGTGGAACGGACGATTCCGGGACGACGTCCGGAGCTTCTTCCGTGGCGATGAGGGTTTCGTGCCGCGCGTTGCCGACCGGTTGCTCGGCAGCCCCCAGATTTACGGTCACAAGGAACGCGAGGCCGAGCAGAGCATCAACTTCGTGACCTGCCATGACGGCTTTACTCTCAATGATCTCGTCTCTTACAACGAGAAGCACAACGAGGCCAACGGCGAATATAACTCCGACGGCTCGAACGACAACCGAAGCTGGAACTGCGGTGTCGAGGGCCCAAGCGACGACCCGGCGGTGGAACGGCTTCGAAACCGGCAAGCGAAAAACTTCCTGACCACGACGGTAGTCTCGCTGGGCCTGCCGATGCTTTTGATGGGCGACGAAGTGCGGCGCACCCAGCACGGCAACAATAACGCGTACTGTCAGGACAATGAGACAAGTTGGTTCGACTGGACGCTGCTTGAGAAGCACGCGGATCTACACCGGTTCGTAACATTGCTCAACATGCGCCGTCAGCGGCGCGACGTG
>JASHQD010000136.1 GCA_030037755.1 Terriglobia bacterium | reverse complement strand
TTCACAGCTTGACCCTCCGCATCGGCGACCGCTCGCGCTTGAAGTCGAGTCCCTGGAGACTGGGTCCCCTGCCCAGGAGGAATTGTTTGAAGCTTACGTGCTTACCCGTCAGCTTTTCGTAGTCCCGCCGGGCGACCACCACGACCGCATCACGCCGCCGCAACACCACTTGAGGGTCGCCCGCCAGGGCGCGGTTCACGACCTCGCTGAAACGATTCTTTGCGTCCGCAAGCCGCCACGTCATCCGGAGCCTCAATAGTCTAGCCAATCTAGCTATATTCTCCCAGATGCGGACCACCCTTGTATAGTTTGCTCGCGGATTGCAGTTTTGCGGCCACCCGCGATTTCGCGATTGAGTGCAGCCGTCGCCAGAGGTTCGTCGTGCAGCTTGACCCCTCAGCGGTGGCGCAGCAGCCTGACGGAACCTCGGGGCCTTGCTATGGAGCGTCGCGCCAGAACTCACGGAAGCTTCAAATCAAGAGCGTAGATATCCGAATGGCTGAGGACCAGCGAGACCACGGGCGAGCCGTCCGGGGCCACGCCGGCCAGGACGTAGT
The DNA here is from genome assembly GCA_030037755.1 of Terriglobia bacterium. GTDB lineage: Bacteria > Acidobacteriota > Terriglobia > UBA7540 > UBA7540 > Gp13-AA77. The sequence continues at coordinate 3,026 of JASHQD010000136.1, read as the reverse complement.
TGCGGACGTCGGCGCGCGGAATCTGTTCGAACGTGGCGACGGGCTCCACCTTGCGGTCGCTGATGCGAACGCGAAGAATCGGCTGGCTGGCTCCGAGGACGTCCTGGGTATAAACGTACTTGCTGTCGCTCGACCAGATGCCGACTCTGAGGGCCTTCCCCTTCATGATCTCGGACCATCGCCCGGCGTCGGTGTCGTACAGCATCATCGTCCGGTCATCCACGGTCTGCGCAACCTGATAGCGCCCGTCCGGCGACCAGGACAATCCCTTGAGAGCTTCCGCTCCGGGAACAAGGGAGACTTGTCTTGTTTTCAAGTCGAGCTGATAGGTTCCTTCCGCCGGCCGCCCATCGACACTCAGAGCCGGTTGCTCGGCCCGAGCGGGAGCGCGCCCGGTGAAGAACAGGAGGTCTCCAGCGGGAGACCAGTCCGGGTAAAGACCGTTGAGCGTGGAGATGGTCACTGCCTCCGGTTCGCCGCCGCCGGAGGGGATGAGGAAGATCTGCAACGGCTTGCCCGGCGGATTCGCCCGAAAGGCGATCTCTTTGCCGTCAGGAGACCACCGCGGCTGTCCGGCCAAGAGCGGAGGAAAGGTAAGTTGCTGGGCGCCGCTGCCGTCGGCTTTACTTTTCCAGAGGGTGCTTTGCTGCATATTGGGAACGACATAAGCCACCCACTGCCCGTCACGCGAAAAGCTGACGTCGCGCGCACGGACTCCGGTTAGATACGGAACAAACTGCCCCGAACGCGCGTCAAAGCGTGCGAGCTCACGGACCTCTTTGTCGCCCGTGTAAAACACTTTGTTCCCGGCGGCAAGCACGCCCCACAAGCTCGAGTCCGTGGTCATGAGTTGCACGGGGCCGGACGCCCGGCGCAAGAAGCCGCCATGTTCGCGCATCGCCCAGATGCTGGCGTAGGCGGCACGGGTGGAGCGAAACACGTAGTATCTGCCGTCCGCCGTCCAATCGCCGTCCGTCTCGCCGTCTCCGTAGTAAGCCGGAGGCTCTCTCCAACCCTGCAGCAGACGATGAGGCGTGCCACCGCTCACCGGAACTTCCCAGAGCGACAACGAACCGATGGTAGAATTCGCGGCGCTGAAGCGCAGAACCGCTCCATCAGGCGACCAGCGCGAAAACCACTCACGACCCGCCGTTGCCGCGATCTTTTCGGAGTCGCTGCCGTCCGGCTTGACGGCAAAAAGTGCGGAGCCGGAAAAATAAGCGATCCTCCGGCCGTCGCGCGACCAGGCCGCATCGTGGCCGATCACGTTTCCCACGCGGCGCGGCGACCCCCCGGCTGTCGGAAGCAGCCAGAAGGTCATTTTGTTGTCGTTGTTCGGATCGCTTCCCACCAGAAGCTCGGAGTGATCGGGAGAAATGCCATAGAGTGCCACGTCGGGGACTGGCGTGGGGACGGGTACCGGCTCGCCTCCTTCAACGGGAACGCTCGCGAGCGAGAGTAGGCTTCCCTTTCTTGCCACGAAGTAAACCCGCGCTCCGTCCGTCACCAGGCGGGAGGCCGGATCGACCCGGCCGAAGTGGGTAATCTGCGTCGTCTTAAGGACGGTGGGCGGCGGGGGCGGAGAAAGCCACAGCCAGGCACCCGCCACGGCGAGAAGACCCGTCACGGCGGCCACTATTCGCCAAGTCCACGGCGCTGCGCCGGCGGCTGGCGCTGAAACGGGCGTGAGATCCACAATGCGGGAGTCCTCAGGCTCAAACGGCGAGACCGCTGCTCCGGGCGCGTGCGGCTTACCGTTGCCTGCCGGCTTCTCGCCGGCGGTGACTTCAGCCACGAACCGGTATCCGCGCTTGGGCACCGTCTCGATGTATTCCTGCCCGCCATTTCCGTTTCCCAGCGCTTGCCGCAGCACGAAGATGTTCTTGGTGAGATTTCCCTCCTCGACAAAAGTATCGGGCCATACCTGGTTCATCAGCTCCTGTTTCTCAACCAGCCGTCCGGCCTGCGAAACCAGGTAAAGGAGAGTGTCCACAGCCTTGGGAGCGAGCGGGACCGGCTTGCCCTCGCGCAATAGCACGCGCTGGCCAGCGTCCAGAACGAACGCGCCGAAAGCGTACAAGTGTTTGCCCTGATCAGACATACGGGCAGCAAGAACTTTGCAATAGTTTTCCCAGAGCTTTGGAAGGACTTTCCCAGCGTTTCCGGCCAGGTTACGCAACCGAGGCAAGCCAGTGCACGCTGGGGAGCCTCCAGACCCGGCGATTTTACCCCGAGAGGGGTGGTCGGGACAACCTGGCACCAACTGGCATTGTGCAGTTGGGCAAACCCGATGGGCGGGGATCCTTTGCAGAGGTCCCCGCCAGCCGGCGATTTCTAAATTAAGGCGAGCCTTAAAGGAGGAAACTGAGATGTCGAAGAACACAAAAACCTATGCGGCCACGCTGACTGTAGCTTTGACCGCGGCTCTGTCGCCGTCCGCGATCTGGGGGCAAGCGGTCTGCCCTGGCCTGGCCAATGCGACGGCCTGCACGATCGATAACTTCACAAGCAGCTACGGCCTGGTGAAAGCGATCACCACCGGCTTCGAGGAGGTGAGCCAACCTCCCCCGCCGGCCACTGGCTCCGGGATCGTTGGCGGAACTCGCTCTATCGTTCTCACCAGCGGAAGCGGCGCGAGCAATCCATTCGGGCAGCCGACCCAGGTCCAAACCGTGCCCAAAAGCAGCACGAACCCGGCGCCGGCACTGGCCTGGTCCAACGGTTTCGGAAACTTATCTCTTCTCCAGGTGTATTACGGAGCCACACGTTGGGGGGGAGCCCCGATGAATCTCGACCTGACACAATACAACACCGACTCCAACGGCCGTATCCGCTTCACCTTCGCCGCTGCGGAGGCGGTGGGGAGTTTCGCTGTCGAAGTCTATTACCCAGACAGCTACGGTTCATGCTTCGTTGGAACCAATCTCGAGATGACTAGTTTCACTGTCGACTTTCCGTTTACGTCTTTTGGCGATGATGTTAACTGGGGAGATATCACAACGATCCTTTTCGAATTCGAGGCCGGC